>DQTH01000132.1 GCA_015662865.1 Desulfocapsa sulfexigens | reverse complement strand
GTGTTGATTATATCACCAAACCATTTCAACAGATAGAAGTACTCACCCGTATCAACACTCATATCAAGTTACGAAGAAAAGAACTGGAGCTTGAAAAAGCACTGGATGAAGTGATCAAGCAACAGAAGCTATTCAAAAAACTTTCCATTACAGATGATCTGACCGGCCTGTATAATCGAAGGCATCTGAATAACATCCTGAGACAGGAATTTCAACGTAGTAAACGTCACAATAACGACCTTTCATGCCTGATGCTCGATCTGGATCATTTTAAAAAGGTCAATGATCCTTTCGGCCATGATTTTGGCGATATAGTACTTCATAATTTTGCCTCTATTTTAAAAGAATTCATTCGCAGTTCCGATTATGCTTTTCGTTTCGGCGGAGAGGAATTCCTTCTTGTTCTCCCGGAAACTGACATTCAGGGAGCAATACAGGTTGGAGAAAAAATCCGTTTACGCATGGAGAACACAATCATTGCTGAAAATACTATTTCCACAACCGTAAATGTGAGTGTCGGTGCTGCCTCTGTTCGTCACAACGCCCCAGCCAATAAGGACGCCCTGATAGCTTTTGCGGACAAAGCGCTCTATGAGGCAAAAATGAATGGCCGCAACCAGGTGTGCGTCTACGAAGGAAAAACAAAAGTCAAATGCGTCTTTCCTTAACTATCGCTGAATAACAAAACAATCGTTACCACTACTCATTCTACTCTCCCCTTGAGAGTATATGTATCTCTCTTTATATCCTTAAAAAAATGAGGATGATATTTCAGCTAATCAGCAGGCCTCAACGAATTTATGACAGTGGAAGAAAAAAAAATATCCGGAACACTCCCCATACTTTTACTTGTATTTGTCTCTATGGCCGTTGCTCTTTTCTCCATATTCAGCAATCTGCGAGCAAAGGAAGAAGTACAACACCTGGAACTTCTGACTGAACAGTATCAATTAGCTTACAACACTGTTTTTGAACAGTATAGACAGCTGTCTGAAACTCTTTTTTCCTGCATCAGGGACCGATACGACATACGAAATGTATATCAAAAATTGCTCACTGCTGATGAGGAACAGAAAGATACCTTGCGGCAGGAACTGCTTTCCTCACTCACCCCTCGCTATTTAGAATTAAAAGACAGCATTAAACTGCGAGAACTTCAATTTCATTTGCGAAATAACGAATCATTTCTGCGCCTTCATTCACCTGAAAGATATGGTGACAACCTAAGCGGGATACGGGCAACAGTTGAATATGTCAACACCAATCACTCTCCCATCTTTGGTTTTGAAGAAGGAAGGATGTTGAATGGCTACAGATATATTTTTCCTGTTACCGGTTCCAACGAGAAGCATCTTGGCAGTGTGGAGATAACTTTTGGGCCGGATGCATTCGTCTCATCAATCATGAAACAGTACGATGTCTTTTCCAATTTTTTAATCAACCGAAAAATATCTATTGAGAAAAAATTCTCCCAGGAAAAGCTCAGCTACTATATGCCTTCTCCAAACAATGACTATTTTTATGATACTGATGTGTTGGCAACTCTCGCAAAATTCAGCCACCAGAGCCTTGGTGCGTTAAAACCTGGAAACAAAACACGTGAAACGATGTATGGGATGGTAAACAATGACCAGGCAGGCTCCACCTATGACCAGAAAAAAAATATGGTCTATACAGTATTGCCGGTTGTTCAGCCTGTCACCCATGAGATAAATGCCTTTTTAACAGTTAGAAGTTATACTGACTTTTTCGTTAACTTAAGAAAACATTTCTGGTCTCTGTTTCTGTTAAGCCTGTTTCTTCTCTTCTTTTTACTGACTGTTTTTTATTTACAAACCGGTAAGAGAAAAATTGTTGAACTGAGTAAGAGAAAGGCTCTTGAACTCAAAAACAGGGAAATGAGTGAACAGAGTCAGGCATTGATTGATGCCAAGGAAGCTGCCGAAACGGCCAATAAAGCAAAATCTGTCTTTCTTTCCAACATGAGCCACGAATTGCGTACACCGCTCAATTCTATACTCGGTTACACCCAGATTTTTGCTGGAGACAGCAGCCTGACCCCCCAGCAGTTAAGCGGAATAAAAACCATGCATCAGTCCGGTCAACATCTGCTGATGCTGATTAATGATATTCTTGATCTTTCCAAAATTGAAGCAGATAAAATGGAATTGGTTACTACTGATTTCCGTCTATCCACCTTTCTCAAAGGGATAGAAGATATAATACGGGTCAGAAGCCAGAAAAAAGGGTTGAAGTTCATCTGTGGTCACACAGGTTCTCTGCCTGTGATCATCAAAGCTGATGAACTTCGATTACGTCAGGTAATTCTGAACCTACTTTCCAACTCGGTAAAGTTCACTGACAAAGGTTATTGTACATTCATAGTTAAAGCAGAAAACATCGATGGATACATGTTGAGACTTACTGTTATTATTGAGGACAGTGGCCCTGGAATTGTTCCTCAGATGCAGGAAAAAATATTCTCACCCTTTCAGCAAAGTGGTGACCGGCTTAAATATTCAGAAGGCTCCGGTCTCGGTCTTACCATCAGCCGTAAAATAATCCGGCTCATGGGTGGCGATCTGCAGGTGACCAGCCCTCTAAATAAACATCCCCGAAATGGTGAAGGTGTGGGTAGCCGTTTCTTTTTCAGCATAGATGTTGCCATGCTTTCTGTTGCAAGAATTGCGGGGAAAAAGGATCCACAGGTATGTGGATACATCTCTATGGAAAAAGGAGGTCATGCCGCCGGAGACAAGGCACCTGATGATCAGAAAAAAATTCTTATTGTGGACGACAAGCTGTCTAACAGGGCAGTGCTTCATGATATTCTGGCGCCCATCGGTTTTATAACATCGGAAGCGAAAGATGGTTGTGAAGTCATACCAGCCTGTGAGCGTCAACAGCCTGATGCTATTCTTATGGATCTGCGAATGCCGATAATTGACGGTTTTTCTGCAACGAAACTGATCAAAACACATCCACATTTTTCACATATACCTGTCATTGCAATATCAGCTACTGTTGCCACCCAGGACACAGTAACAAAACGCTGCAGGAAACATGGTTTCAGTGCCTATATCAACAAGCCTTACTCCACGATTAAACTATTGGAAACTCTAGCAAGAGAACTGAAAATAGAATTGCAGTATGAATGCGATGAGGCGGAGGATTCATTGAGTAAAGATTTAATAATGGTATCTCCCTCTCAGGAAATTCTGAAACAAATCCAAACTCTTTCAACAAACGGCGATATTGACAGCATTGAAAAACTTGCAAAAGAAATTGTAACCATGGACGATGGCAGGTATAAAGCCTTTGCGCAAATGCTCCAGCTTTTTGCCGAGGACTTCCAGCTTTCGGAAATAGAAAAATTCGTTGCCAGATACAGAAAGAAATAGAGGAAGACTTCACAGTGTAAAATTGAAGATATCTTCAGCCGTATTGTGATGGAACCCACTACCTGAAGCTCTTAACTATACGGTTTCCAACAAGTATCCAAGATCATTACGTAACGAGTTTATCCACTGATCGTACGATTGATCTTCACCCTGCTTTGCAGCAAGTTCAATCTTTCTTGCCATTTCGGTGGCCTGGTCAAGGCCAAGATTCGCCAAAGTTCCTTTTAATTTATGTGCTGCATGACTAAGAGCTTCAATATCATTCTCAAGACAGGTCTGAGCCAGTACTTCAAATACTTCACGGATACTGCCTGCCGAAGTTGCAACAAGGATATCTATCTGATCGGAATTAAATGAATAAACATCTTCCAGATGCTTTCTGATATCAGCTAGACCTCCTTCACCGGCCACAGAACTTTCCTTCTGGTCAGGAGCAGCAATCTCATGGGTTTCAGCATCTTCTTCAAACTCAATATTTGCAATCACCCGTAGCAAGGCCTGATACATATCGTTTCCACGGATGGGTTTTCCAAGATGATCATCCATTCCGGCTTCCAGATACTTCTGTCTGTCCGATTGAAAGACATTGGCAGTCAAGGCGATAATCGGTGTATAGGTATTACGTATTTTAGCGTGTAACTGTTTAAGCAGTAATTTCTCATATTGACTTTCCTGAGGCATGGTATGCTGTTCACAACCTCGAATAAAGCCTGTTGCTGTCACCCCATCCATCTGTGGCATTTGAATATCCATAAAGACACAATCGAAACTGTCCATGGAAAGCATTTGTAATGCCTGTAAACCATTGCTTGCGGTTTTCACTTTGTGACCACCCTGGCTAAGGAACATTTCAGCAACATCACGATTGACATTGTTATCGTCGACAACCAGAATATCCAGTGGCCTGATACGTTTTTTCGCAAGCTGCAGGGTATTATTGTTACTCTTATGCGCTGCCAGCTGGCTTCTTTCACCTATCTTCAAAGCCACATTAAAATAGAATGTACTGCCCTCATTTTCAACGCTCTCTACCCAGATCTCGCCTCCCATTAAAGAGCAGAGTTTCTTACATAGTGCCAGGCCAAGCCCGGTACCACCAAACCTTCTGGTTGTTGACACATCCGCCTGTGAAAAAGAATCAAACACAATCTCCCGTTTTTCATCTGGGAGCCCTATTCCGGTATCAGTCACACTGCACTTCAGCATAACCTTCCCCTTGTCATCATTCTCACAGGCAAACAATAATGAAACAGTTCCCTCTTGCGTAAATTTAATAGCGTTACTTAATAAGTTCGTACAAACCTGCGTCAACCTGACTTCATCACCAACCAGCACGTCAGGAACGTCCTCCTGTGCTGTGCATTCCAGACTAATGCCTTTGTTTTTCGTTTGCGTAACGAACATACTCTGCAGGTGATCCAGTAATGCTCTTGGTAGAAATGCCACTTCTTCCAATTCAATCTTGTCAGCTTCAATTTTTGATAAATCAAGAATATCATTGAGCAGCATCAACAGGAAATCCGCTGATTCCTGGGCAGTTTCCATAAACTGTTTTTGTTTTGAGGCATCCAGCTTTTCATTATGCAATAATTCCAGTGAACCGATAATGCCATTTAATGGCGTACGAATTTCATGGCTCATATTGGCAAGAAAAGAACTTTTCACATGACTCGCCTGTTCAGCCAGGCTTTTTGCTTCCTGCAGTTCTTTCTCTGTCTGTTTCAGTGCTGAGATATCCGTCACCATGACAAAAGAGCCGCGTTTATCCCCCTTCTCGTCCAGCAGAGGAGTGGCATTAAAAAGACAGGGAATGAAAGTTCCTCCCTTTTGTTCCAGCTCTATTTCATACTCAGTCGACAGCAAACTCTTGCCCTGATGAATCTGTTTGTGGAGAATTGTCCTGTTTGGGATGCCGACAAAATCCATGATAGATCTGCCGACTACATCATCAGCAGTACAGCTCAGGATCTCTGCCATTCTTGGATTTATTTCCTGTGTTATCATGTCATTATCAACACGCCAGAACCCCTGTGATGATGTTTTAATAATATTTTCAAGCCTGTCATGCATCTGCTTGATACCTTTTGTGCGGGCATGTACTATCGCTTCAAGCTGATTATTATATCGAACTTTATCAAGCTGCAGGTCATGGAGCTTGACAGACATCTTATTAATTGCCTTTGTTAACAAGCCAATCTCATCATCCGGTGAAACAGGGTCAAGGGTACTGAATTCTCCCTGGCTGACATTCCACGCTGCCTGAGACAATTGTGAAATCGGAGCGGTTATCTTTTTGGATTTGAAAAAAAACCAGAAACTGACCAGGCAACAGATGAAACCGGCCATGATGAGATTATAATAAATAACCTGTGAAGCATTCTTTGGAAAGAAACCGGCCAGAGTCCCGTTTAATAATGACGGACTGAGTGTTTGAAGAAAAATTGTTGTCAGGAGAAAGACACCGACAGAAAAGCTCACCATTACAGTGACAAAAAAATGTAACTTCCTGGAAAGAGGCTTTTTTAAGTGCTGCAGCTGATTTGACTGACTTTCTAGAGCATCTGATAATAACTGATTTTTACTTTTCATAATTCCATCAGGAGTCATGCCCTCAACTGTTCGCTGTCCGGTCAGTTAATCTGTTACCAGCAGATCGATCCTACATTACTTAAATACAGTGTCCCTAAGCCACTCTTTTAGAATCATCATATCGTGTTGCCACAGTTAGCCACAGTTCTTGCTGTCCCAGGAAACTATCAACAACAACAGGGTCGAATTGACGCCCCTTCCCTCCGACAATTTCCGATCTCACAAAATCATGTTTGTAACGTTTTTTATAGCAACGCACACTGATCATGGCATCATAGACATCGGCAACAGCCATTATCCGAGCGGCCATTGGTATTTCTTTCCCTTGCAGGCCATGCGGATAACCGTTGCCATCATATCTTTCGTGATGAAACATGGCAATGTCGTAAGCAACTTTCAGATAGTCTGCACCGGTTTTTTCATACAATTCCAATAAAAGTTCTCCTCCCAAAGAGGTATGACTTTTCATAACTTCAAATTCATCAACAGTTAAAGCTGCATGCTTGTGGAGAATTTTGTCCGGCATGGCAACCTTTCCAATATCGTGCAACGGGCTGACCCTGGCAATCTCCTCGGCAAACTGTCCGGAAACACAAATTTCCGGTTTCTTTTCGGCAAGATCATCTGCCAGAATCTTGGTATACGCTTTAACCCGCTCCAAATGGTATCCTGTCTCATTACTTCGATACTCAGCCATTTTTGCCATGGAAAGGATGAATTCATCCTGACTTTCCAGGCGGAGAAGCCGGGAGGCTCCTTCGAGTCTGAGCTGTAATTCTTTGGGAACAACGGGTTTGCTGAGGAAATCATTGGCTCCGAGATCCAACGCCTTTAGAATACTTTCTTTCTCGCCAGCGGCCGAAGCCACCAGGATATATGTATACCTTCGCTCTTCCTCCCGAATTTTCTGGATCAGCTCAAAACCATCCATTTCAGGCATTTTGATATCAGTGAGTACTAGGCGGATATCAGTATTCTGGCTGAGTATCTTGTAGGCTTCCTTGCCATTTTCCGCCTCAAAAATTTCATAGTTATACGTTTCCAGCGCCATCTTAAAAAAAAGGCGCTGTGAGGCATCATCTTCAACTATGAGAATTTTCTTGTGAGTCAGCATTAGTACCTGTAAGAAAGGCAATCATCGGAAAATAACGATATCTTCATTTGAGAGTATCATTTATTCACTCATTTTTTCCAGAACAATTCTAAAAACTCCGAGAAATCAAGGTCAAGCCTGATTAAAATAGAGTTTTTTTTACAATGAACTCAACAATGTTATTCAGCAAAAATGTCTGAAAGACATTGAGTTCGTGTAAAGAGTGTAGCTGTGAAGTAAAAATTTCCGGTTTAGGAGAGTTAAATTTTACCAGGTGACAGAAAAACACCGCCCTTACTACCGCTAACACCTTGGATTATACGCGGAGTAATACTCAGACCTCTTTTTCATGTCAATATGATTTCGTAGAATTCATAATATATTTACCTGAAACAAATCAATATGTTCTTAAATCCGTCACCCATACGACACCGGACTTACCAGAGAATAATCTTTGGAAAATTAAGATGGAAGTAAAGAGTAAATCAAGAAATCATTTAAGTAAAAAAAGCAGTTCTGTTGCCTTGTCTTTATCTCTTTTTTCTATGAAACCCGATCAAAATCTGGTCTA
Source organism: Desulfocapsa sulfexigens (assembly GCA_015662865.1). Lineage (GTDB taxonomy): Bacteria > Desulfobacterota > Desulfobulbia > Desulfobulbales > Desulfocapsaceae > Desulfocapsa > Desulfocapsa sulfexigens_B. The sequence goes on along the minus strand of DQTH01000132.1, from coordinate 8,351 downwards.
TTAAACATTTGATTTATAAATTGATGTGCTACCCCCTGTCGTTTTATTAAACTGAAAAACAGATCGGAGAAAATGATGAAAAAATTTCTGGCATTTCTGGCTGCATTTTCGTTGATGGTAAGTGTCGCTTACGGAGCAGATGATTGTAAGAATCGCGGTACACTGGATGAACAATTCTGTGACGAAAATATGGATCTTGTTGCGGATACGCCAAAAGATCCGAAAGAATGGAAAGATCCTAAAACACTTGTTTTCACCTACACTCCTGTTGAGGACCCTGCAGTTTACAAAGATGCCTTCTCAGATTTTCAGAAATATCTGGAAAAAGCCACCGGTAAAAGAGTTATTTACTATACTGTTCAGTCCAATGCCGCTGAAGTTGAAGCCATGCGTTCAGGCCGTCTCCATATTGCCGGATTTTCTACTGGCCCTACCGGTTTTGCAGTTAATCTGGCTGGATATGTTCCCATTGCTGTAAAAGGATATGAAGATAGTTTTCAAGGGTATAACCTGATTGTTGTTACAAAAAAAGATAGCGATATCAAAAGTCTTGCAGATCTTAAAGGTAAGCGTGTTGCCCATACTTCAGCTTCATCCAACTCAGGCAATCTCGCCCCAAGAGCTATCTTTCCGGCACATGGTATTGTTCCTGACAAAGATTACACAGTCGTATATTCCGGCAAACATGACCAGTCAATCCTTGGTGTTGCCCATGGCGATTATGACGCAGCGCCGGTAGCCTCAGATGTTTTCAAACGAATGGCTGCAGCAGGTAGAATTAATGGTGACGATTTCCGTACTGTTTTCACCAGCCCCAAATTCCCGACCTCCTCTTTCGGCTATGCGCACAACCTAAAACCTGAGCTTGCTAAAAAAATAGTTGATGCATTTTATGCTTATCGTTTCACTCCGGATATGCAAAAAACATTTGGTAAAGCAGACCGTTTTTTTCCTATCACTTACCAGAAAGACTGGAAAGTAATTCGTGATATTGCTGCATCAACCGGTACCTCTTACAACCAGGCCGGTCTGAAAAAAATGGCAGCAAAAGATGCTGCAAAAGCAGCAAAAAAGAAAGCCAAGAAAAACGCGAAAAAATAATCTCCCTGTAACACAACCACCACATTTTCGTTGTCCATGAAAATCTGGTGGTTGTGCTTTTTCGCAATATGATATCTGACGTGACTTGATACTATGACTAGCGACCAGAGTGCTTCTACCAGGCCTTCTTCCCTCAGATCACTTCGTATTGAAAATCTGGTGAAAGAATATGTCCCCGGAAAACCGATATTGAGAAATATCAGTTTTAAGGCGGAGGGCAAATGCAGTGTTGCCATTATTGGTCCATCAGGAACCGGTAAAAGCACATTGATCAGATGTGTTAATAAACTGATCCCTCCAACCTCAGGTACTGTTTTTGTCAGTGATGAAAATATTACCAGACTGCATGGCAGTGAATTGAGAAAAGCCAGGCGTAAAATCGGAATGGTTTTCCAGGAATTTAATCTTGTGGAAAGGCTTTCCGTGATGGAGAATGTCCTCTGTGGTCGACTGGGTTATATTGCCCCCTGGCGGGCGTGGCTCAGGAAATATCCTGGAGAAGAAGTTGACCGCGCATTTGAACTCCTTGACTCAATTGGTTTGCTGGATTTTGCCAGACAACGTGCAGACAGTCTCTCCGGAGGCCAGCGCCAACGTGTCGGTATTGCACGTGCAATCATTCAGGAACCGCATGTACTGCTTGCCGATGAACCCACATCCTCCCTTGATCCCAAAACCAGTGTGGAGATCATGGAACTCCTTGTTGCACTTTCTGAGGAACGCTCCATTCCGCTTATTATCAATATCCATGATGTTGAACTGGCAAAACGATTCACCACTCGTGTCATCGGTCTCTCCAAAGGTGGAATTGTTTATGACGGTCCCCCTGCTGATCTCAGTAATGAGAATCTAAAAGAAATTTATGGCGGGACGGATTGGCTGCAATGACAACAGTAACAAAACAGGAATATGGCAGTCCGTTCAGAATTAACTGGTGGGCCCGGGCCGGCTGGCTGATTGCTGTTCTCTATGTTATGTATGCTGCCAACTATCTTGATGTCTCACTGACACGTTTTATCCAGGGACTTGGTAATGGCGCGGCCTTTCTTGGAGAAATGGTTCCACCGAACTTTGCCCGCTGGAAACTGCTTGTCGGTAACCTGCTGGAGACTGTTGAGATAGCTGTTATCGCCTCTGCCTTTGGTGTGTTGTTCTCACTCCCTGTTGGTCTTCTCGCTGCAAGAAATCTCATGCCGCCCTGGATCACCTGGCCGGCCAGGACATTTGTCGCCCTCTGCCGGTCATTTCACCCGGTTATTTTTGCCATCCTCTTTGTTAAAGCTGTGGGTTTTGGTCCGCTTGCAGGAATCCTGACCTTAATTTTTGCATCCATCGGTTTTATCGGAAAGCTGTTTGCTGAAGCAATCGAAGAGATATCCCTGAAACCGGTAGAGGCGTTACGCGCTGCCGGGGCTCCATTTATCAGTGTCATTATTTATGCAGTTTTTCCACAGGTACAAAACCGTTTTATCGGCTTTTCTTCCTATCAATTTGATGCCAATCTCCGAAATTCAACCATGGTTGGCATTGTAGGTGCTGGTGGAATTGGCGGGACTCTGTTTGCCGCGTTCCAGCGTTTTGATTATGACTTCCTTGCAGCAATCCTTATCTCCATTATTGCTCTTGTCATGGTGAGCGAATTCATATCAATAAGGATTAAAAAAGTTTTCCAATGAGCAGCAAACAGAAACATACATGGGAAAGGTTCACTTTCAGTGAACGAATGGCACGCTTTACAGTATTCCTTGGTTTTGCTGTAGCTCTTGCTGTTTCATTGCGTACGGTTGAAGTCATTCCGGAATTCCTCTATGACGCCCCCACTCAGGTTGCTGACCTGTTAACCCGTATGTGGCCCATGGACCTTGGTTACTACCGTGAGGGGATCCATGAAGCCATGGTCGAGACTCTGCATATAGCAAGTCTCGGAACCCTGCTTGCAGTAGTCATGGCAATACCGGTTGGTATTATGGGGGCCAACAATATCATACAGATCCCCCTGCTAAACTGGCTTGCCAAACTGATTCTGGTTTCATCACGCTCAGTCAATTCCCTTGTCTGGGCACTGCTCTTTGTGGCAATCTTCGGGCCTGGTGCCCTTGCCGGAACAGTATGCATTGGTTTCAGATCAGTTGGTTTTGTCGGCAAACTTTTTGCCGAGGCTCTTGAAGAGGCTGACCCTGGCCCCATAGAAGCCCTCACTGCTGCCGGTGCGCCATGGCCGAGTATCTTCCTGAAAGGCTACTGGCCTCAAGTGGCCCCGGCCTTCTGGGGAATTTTCCTGTTTCGATGGGATATCAACGTGCGGGAATCCGCTGTCATTGGTCTTGTGGGGGCGGGTGGAATCGGCATGGTGCTGGATACTGCTCTTAACCTGTTCTACTGGGACCGTGTCTCTGTAATCCTTCTCAGTATCTTCACTGTGGTTATTCTTGCGGAATTACTGGTCACCAACATCCGGAAACGTATTATTTGATGGATTCGTAAAAAACTTCATCCGAGATTGAAACTTTTTATGAGTCCGTCATTATTTGAAGTGCTCTTATTTTCCGGATGACTCAGCGGTCAAGTAAAATATCCACCATTTCCGCAAAGCCATACCCACCCTTTTTCTCAGTCAGCCATGCGGGTTTAGAATCTATTTCATCTGCAAACTGAAGAATATTTGCAACCCCTACTGAATTTGGGAAAAAGGCAAACATGGGACTGTCATTTGGAGAATCTCCTGAAAAAAGCATTTCTTCTTTGTGCTTATCCAGATCAACCTGAAAAACATCACTGAAAAACATCCTGGTCATAGCCAGCTTGTCATAGTTTCCAAACCAGCCGTTAACATGGATTGAGCTGATTTTTGCAATGGCACCCGCTGCCTCAAAAATTGAAACGATTTTTTTTACCTGATGCATGGGGAGTGGTTCAACATCTTCACAAAAATCAATGGCAAGATCAGCTTCACGATAGGACTGATCGCAGGAAACCATGCAACCGGGTACTTCACGCAGAATCTGCTCCTGTAATCCGGCCAGTACATTTTTATCCTTTTTTCGCTGTGTATCGCTTCGCCAGAATTTACGAATCATTTTTCGATTTTCGCTGTCGTAATAAAAATAAAAGGCTCCATTCTCTCCAACCAGTCCATCTATCGGCCACATCCGTGCAAAATGATCACACCAGCCAGCGGGCCTGCCGGTGATGGGTATCACCTTTATGCCGGCATTCTGCAAAAGCTCCATAGCGTTGTAAGCAATTGCCGGTAGTTTACCATCAACAGTCAAGGTGTCATCAATATCAGTGAGAACATATTTGATCTGTTGCTTATGAGTCTGTGAAAAAGACCGGAATGGTTGTAAAAACGTCATACGACAATATTTCCTTTCTAAAAACGGTACGGATAATTTTTTACTGCATGTGGCCTGAACCAACATTTCTACCAGCAGTACCTGGCAATTCAGCACAAACAGAGCCAGGATTCCTCATCTGATTATTCCTGTAAGGCCTGTATTCTTTGCAGCACCGGCGGATGACTGTAATGGAAAAAGACCATTGCCGGATGCGGTGTAAGATTTGATAAATTTGCAACAGAGAGTTTCTTGAGCCCGCTCACCAGTGCTTTTCCACGACTGGGCGGATCTGCAGCATAGTGGTCTGCCTGGAATTCATGTTTGCGGGAAAGAACATTAATCGCGATTCCAAGAAGAAGATTAACTGGAGAAAAAAGAAAAGAAAAAAAGATCAATGCTCCATAAGTTGAAAGGTTATCCATCTGAAAAGCTGCAAACAGATTTTCATTCCCAATAAAAAGAGAGAGGAGAAAAAAGAGCAAACCTGTGTGGCAGATGGAAATTGCCATCATTTTAAAAATATGACGTTTTTTATAATGACCCATTTCATGGGCGAGGACTGCAACAATTTCATCTTCATCCAGTTTTTCAAGGAGCGTATCATAAAAAACAATTTTCCGAAATTTGCCAAAACCTGTAAAAAAAGCATTGAGTTTACTGGACCTTTTGGAACCATCCATGGTGTAAATGCCCTGGATGGAAAATGATGCTTCTTTTGCAAAGGAAAGCACTTTTTCCTTTAGTTTCCCATCTTCAAGCGGGGTGAACTTGTTAAAAAGCGGCATTATCAGCACAGGTGCAAGAAACTGCAGAACAATACTGACAAGCGTCAGGCCTATCCAGCAGTAGAGCCAGGCAAATCCGCCGGTGGTTTCAAAAAACCAGAGTATGAGATAAAGGATCGGAACGCCTATCAGGATGCTCAGAAAAAGTCCTTTTATGATATCAGTGCAGAACGTTTTTATAGTGGTGTTATTAAAACCAAACCGTTCTTCGATGACAAAGGTCGAATAGAAACTAAAGGGAAGCGCCAGAATCGAACTGAGCAGGAGAAGAATACCGATATAGAGAATACCGCTGACAATTGATCCCTGCTGAAAACTGCGGACAAAAAGGTCCACAGAATTGAATCCTCCTGACAACAAAAAAACGAGCAGAACCAATATACTGAAAGTTGACTGCACCAGCCCGAATTTACTTGTCGCTCTGGTGTACTCCTGAGATTTACGATATTTCTCCGCATCAATCGTATCCTGAAACTCCTCTGGCACTTTGTTGTCCAGAGCCTTGATATTCAGGTAGGACAGAATCTGTTCCAGGAAATAATCACCAAGAAGAAATACAATGATAAGAAGTAACCAGTTATTCATTGCCACAACCATGCATAATAAATTCACAAAAAATTGATATCTAAGATGGATTTGTAAAAAACTTCATATTCGAGGCGCGTTTATACCCTTGGGTGTAAAAATCAAAGCACTTCGGCGTACCAGGGTACGTTGAAATGATTTGATTTTTACAGCAACGAAGAAGATGGAGAGTTTTTACAAATCCATCATAATTTGATCACATCCTCTACCCTCTGCAGCGTATCAGCCTTACTGAGAGTAAGTCTCACGATACATTCTGATTTTGCAAGAAGGTCGTGTGGAACGCCACCATCCAGACTGAGGATATCACCTTTCACTAAATGATGAACAGTACCCTCAACTCCAAAATCCAGGTTTCCTTCGACCATTTCAACGGTAATGGGATGCGGTGTCTGATGTTCTTTCATGTGTTGATCTTTTGCAAACACAATGCGAATCTCTTTGGAAGTTGCTGTTTCCAGCAATATTGAAACGGCTGGTTTTTTGCTGTTATAGCTTACATCCTTTAAAATATTGGCAGATTTCATACAGTGCTCCTTGAATGATTGGAACTATGGCTTCAGGTGTACGGTGCAAAATGCACAGTCTACTATACTTTTTGACGATAATCAGCGAATAATCCGTCACCAGCAAAGGTTAAGAAAACGATAAACCGGTACAATTGCCCCTGAATGAACAGAAGCCGTTTCTACTGTATTAATCTCCTGAAAGACCACCACGAACACAGCGAACAGCGAATTTCTCTGTTTTACTCTTCCAGATGTCATCGCCGTTTCCAAAAAAAACACTCCATGCTTTTGTTGATGGATTATTTATAACACTGGTAGACGACCAGTAGCTGGTGGAACGGCAGGGAATGGCCGGATCAACAGCAGGATAATATTTGTTATAATCAACAAGAGATTTGAGTTCCCGAATATTGGGTAGTCGCCAGTCAGTTTTTGAGTTAAGGGACAATTGTTCACAATAGGCAAGCCCATTTTCCCACGTGTCAATTGCAGCAGTATCGTTTTTCTGCCATTCAAGACCGGTGCCCTGGTCGATTACTGTACTGTTCCCCACTGAATAAGGGCCAATTGCCTGAGCAGAAGAACAGAGGAAAGCAAAGAACAGAAACACAAGCGAGATTATTTCATCGTATCGTACACTTTTCTTTTGCATGACAGTTCTAAAGTACCAATTTGGCCTGTCTATCATGTTGTATCTGCATATCAGGTCCTGTGGAAAAACTTGATGCCCATTGAATCAATGTAGCCTCAAAGGGATATCCTTATCGTCCGCTACGAACACAACGGACATAATAGTTGTTGCTTTTATGAACCCAATGATCAGCACCATCTTCACAATAGACACTCCAGGCGTATCTCTTATTACCCACGTGGGGAGTGGCTGACCAGTAAAAAGAACTTTCACAGCTGAAAACCTGATTCATGGCTGGATACGACCTGCCGTAATCCACAATGGACTCAAGTTCGAATTTGGAAGGCAGACGCCAGTCGGTCTCATCTGCAAAAATCAGCTCATCGCAATACGAAATGGCACCCTTCCATGTGCGTTGTATGTTATCGCTGAAATTACTCCACATTAACCCACTACGCAGGTCAGAAATGGTCTGGTTACCATTATCACGATAAGCAGCTGCTGTTCCCTGGTATTGAGCATCCTGACCATAAAGGCGCTGTCCGACTTCGGGACAATCAGATTCGAATCCTTTTATATCGTAACATGCAACATGACCGGTGTCTGAAAGAGGATGCCAATTGGCAGCTTTGATGGAAACAGGAAGAACAAGAATTGTGATCAATAGCACTATCTGCCATACTTTTTGAATCCTAAATGTGTGCATTGTTTTATTATTCTGTATTCGTGCCTATGGTAAATAATGGAGTTACTTGTTACCAACTGGATCAAATTTTATTATCTCACCTTCATCAATGTATTCAGTTAAACTTGGCAAAATAAATGGGATCAGAGTGCCCCATTTATCCATGTAATTTCTGTGTGCTCTTAGCATATTAATCTGACCTATCCTTCCTTAGATGGCTCTTTTGGGAGGTGAAAAGAGGTTTCCAAGAGATAAAATCGAGCATTTTGTACACTATTTAATCTTCGATACCGTTAGTTAGCTTGGTTCGACCCCATCGCATCATCCCCAGTCGTGAGCTGTAGTCAGACATAGAGCAAGAGGAAGCGCAGCCAAGTTTCGATAAAGAGAAGTGGTTTGCTCTGTGAAGGTTTTGTGGAAATCGTGTACTTCTAGTTCCAGATCATATCGATCAATATTTGTGTTATTGTAAACAATTTGAGCCACTCGTACTAGCTCATCATGTTTATCTGTATGTTTGAAGGAAGTAAATGAGCTAATCTATCGGCCAAATCCAATGTAAGTGAATGCTTATGTGAACCTTTAGGGTTAAAAGCAATGTCTGGTCCTATTAACAGAATACATTTATCTGAGGTATGCACTTGACTCCAGCGACTACTACATGTAGTGTAGTGGGTTATGGAAGAAAATTTTCCCCGCACGCTTCAAGAATTTGAG
>DQTH01000196.1 GCA_015662865.1 Desulfocapsa sulfexigens | reverse complement strand
GCATTAAGCTAAAGCGACTTTATCCGAAACTTTAAATTATACTGTGTACTAGTAGGCCAAAAACATCATTTCTCAAAGTACCAAGAACAGCAACCGCATGAGCATGACTCCAGCCACCTTTTTGCTGTTCGATCCACCAAGGCTACATACTCAAAAGTAATGGCTCTCTTATTTCTTTCTTCCTGCTCTTTGTCTCTATTGGCTTGTTTAGCCTTTCTTCGTTTTAAGGTTGGATTTAGACCTTCTTTAACAAGATTCTGAGCCTCCATATGCTTTTTTCTTGCATCTGAGAGAGAGACGTCTGGATATCGACCGATAACATGCATTTGTTGCTTACCGTCAAGTCTGAAACGATATAACCATCTTTTTACGCCAGATTTGGTAATTTCAAAACTAAGTCCACCACCATCAGCAAGTCGGCAAGGCTCAGTTCTGTTACGGATTTCTAAAACAGTTAATTTGGACATCTTTGCTCCTTGTGTGTATTTAAACAACACCAGTTCGACCATTGGTGAAAATATACACACGAATACACACACTGAGCAACAGATTTCTCTGGACGTTCTCGGAAGGATGAGGATTGAAACGACAAGAAAAAACCCGCAAACTGTTTCCAGTTGCGGGTTTAAAAGACATTAAGAGAAGTCTTTGGACTAAAAAATGGTGCCGAAGGCGAGAATCGAACTCGCACGACCGTGGGCCACTGCCCCCTCAAGACAGCGTGTCTACCAGTTCCACCACTTCGGCACACAATTCTAAAACTATTTTATTCCTGAGCTTTTGGAGCCTCCTGAGCAGGTGCTGCTTCTTCAGTTTCAGCTGAAGGCATTGGAATTACTGTTTCTCCCGCAGGCTCTGCTTTTTTCTCAACCATGGTTGATGCTGTTGGTACTGGTACTGCAGTCATCACCGAACCTGTGCTTGATGTAGAGGAAAGATACGCAAGACTCACTGATGTTACCATAAAAACCACGGCCGACAAGGTTGTAATTTTATTCAGCAGCGGAACAGGTCCTTCCGACCCAAACAGTGACTGACTTGATCCCCCGCCGCCAAAGGCAGCTCCGGCATCAGCGCCCTTTCCATGCTGGAGCAGAACGATGATGATCAGAAAGAGACAAACAGAAATGTGAGCAACTGTCAATATGGTTGTCATTAAAAATGGGTCTCAGGTAAAATTTATAATTCTGCAAAATGATTCGGCGTTTAGTGCAGCGCCGCCCACCAGCGCGCCGTCTATATCGATTTGCGCCATGAGTTCATCTACATTAGCAGGTTTAACCGAGCCACCATACAATATTCTTACGGAGTCGGCAATATCTTTTTCATACATTTCTGACAGAAGTTTCCTCACAAAGGCATGAGCCTCCTGAGCCTGTTCTTTAGTTGCTGTTTTTCCAGTACCTATGGCCCAGACAGGTTCATAGGCAACAACCATTTCTTTCATGCCTTCAGAGCTAACGCCTGCGAGCCCTTTCCTGATTTGTTCTTCAAGAACCTGGTAAGTTTTTTCGCCTTCTCTTTCTTCCAGAGTTTCACCAATACAGAGAATGGGGAGTAAACCAAATGCCAATGCACCCAGAATCCGTTTATTGATCATCCCGTTATCTTCATGAAAGATTTGCCGCCGTTCCGAGTGGCCGATTATAGCAGCTGAACCACCAGCAGATTTGACCATGGCAGGAGAAATTTCACCTGTGAATGCACCCTGCTCTTCCCAGCAGACATTTTGAGAGGCAATGAGAACCTCACTTCCCTGCAGAACATGAGCGACTTCACTAAGCACCGTGTACGGCGGTGCAAGCAGAACATCACGATCACTCAACCCAGCAGAACATTTTCCAATTTCAGCTGCTAATTGACAGGCGTCAATCACAGTGTTGTGCATCTTCCAGTTTCCAGCAAGTAATGGTCTACGCTTCATCCTGTCTCCACTTTACTCTTTGATTAGCTTTTCAATACTTCCACACCCGGCAGCGTCTTTCCCTCCATAAGCGTCAGAAAAGCTCCGCCGCCTGTGGACATGTATGAAATATTTGCCGCCTCGCCGGATTTCTTAACAGCCGCATTGGAATCTCCTCCGCCGGTAATGGACAGGGCGTGTGAGGATGCAACTGTCTGACACATGGCCATGGTACCTCTTGCGAAAGCATCCATCTCAAAAGCTCCCATGGGGCCATTCCAGACGATTGTGCGGGCATCTGTTATGGCTTCCTGAAAATACGAGGTAGTGGCCGGGCCGATATCAAGGGCCATCCAGCCATCCGGAACATCACGAAATGTTACATTTTTTGTAACCGCATCAGCAGTAAACCGATCTGCTGCCACAAAGTCGACGGGAAAATAAAGTTTCACCCCTTTTGCTTCAGCTTTTTCAACAAATTCTCTTGCGGTATCAAGCAAATCATCTTCTGTCTTAGAAGCGCCCATATCCACTCCCTGACTCTTCAGGAATGTATTGGCCATGGCACCGCCAATGACCATAATATCAACCTTATCCAGCATATTTTCAAGGGCACCGAGTTTCGAGGAAACTTTTGCACCTCCAACAAGAGCCACAAGTGGCCGAATGGGAGCATCCATGGCCTTATGAAAAAAGTCCATTTCTGTCTGGAGTAGAAAACCGGCCGCCTTTTCAGAAACATTGGCAGGAATTCCGACGACCGAGGCGTGAGCTCGATGGGAAACCGCAAAGGCATCATTAACGTACACATCTGCCATGCGGGCTATCTGTCGGGCAAACTCCGGATCATTATCGGTCTCCTGGCTGTAAAATCGAAGATTTTCAAGCATCACCACATCACCGGGTTTCATCGCCGCAACAAGGTTCTCACTCTCCTCTCCCACACAATCAGGAGCAAGCAGGACATTACGTTCAAGAATTGCAGCAAGATGGTCAGCAACAGGAGCAAGACTGAAGTCAGCAACGCGGTGACCTTTGGGACGGCCCATGTGGGAACAGAGGATCAATTTACCACCCTGATCCAGAACATAATTGATGGTGGGCAGGGCCATACGGATACGAATATCATCGGTAATATTCTTTTCCGCGTCCATGGGCACATTAAAATCCACCCTCACCAGGACTCTTTTTCCGGCAAGCTCAAGGTCACGTATTGTTTTCATCTACTCTTCCTTTGATTCCTTCCTCTTTGTTTAACTTTTTAACCCAGATAACTGCATCATCGACAGGTTCTTTATAATAATCTCTGCGAATACCTGTTTCCTTAAAGCCCTGCTTTGCATAAAGTTTCCGGGCAGGAATATTCCGGGAACGGACTTCAAGAAACATCTGTTCCGCCCCAGGCAATGTAAACAAATGACACAACTCTCTTAAAAGAGTTGTCGCAATCCCCTGCCTTTGCAAGGGGCAGCAGACTGCAACTTTTAAGAGCTCTGCATCAAGGCCTGCAACCAATCCACAACACCAGCCCTGCACTACTCCATCTGAAGTCACAGCAACAAGGGCAAGCCCTGTTTCTCTTTTCAGCTCTGATACTATCTGTTTTCTGTTCCATGGAGACAAGCCGTCTGCTTCAATGGCTGCCACACCATCGACATCACCGACATTCATCTGTCGGACCAGCATACGTTTACAGCATTTTGTCTGCGACCTGAATGGTCAAATCGCCAAGCATATTCGTATAACTTCCCAGCTCATTATCGTACCAGGCATAGATCACTGCCTGGGTCACCGGGACGTTGAGCATACTCTCTGCTCCTGAATTAAGAGAGCAGCTTTTTAACTTATTCAGATTCACAGATATGGAAGCCGTACGGGTGTGAGTTTCTGTGCCCTCAATCACTGCGGCTGCTGCTGGAACACCAACAATATCGGAAGAAACATTTTGCTCTTCGGTGTATTCCAGATACGGACTGTTAGCGGCATATTCACTGTAAATGGAATTGATCTGATCCCGCTTGAGGGGGCTGTCCAGATCGTCCTGCACATTCAGAACCAGAACAATGAGAGAGCCCGTGGAAGTGGGAATACGAACAGATTCTGCAATAAAACCAATTGATTTCATCTCAGGAATCACCAGAACCAGAGCCTTGGCAGCACCAGTAGTGGTAAGAATGATATTATTAAGAATGGAACGATTCTTTCTAAGATCAGTCGCCCCGGATTTTGGCAGGCTATCAAGTACTTTCTGGCTGCCTGTGGCCGCATGTACAGTGACCATGGAGGCACTGAGAAAATGCTCAGCTCCAATGGACTCCATGAGCGGTTTGATCATATAGGAAAGACAGGTGGTAGTGCATGATGCAGCGGAAATGAGAGCGTGTCTGGATGGATCATAATCTTCATCATTAATCCCCATCACCGTGGTTACCGCATCGGCAGGCATATCCAGGCCTTTGGATTTGATTTTAAACGGAGCTGACAACATCACCTTTTCGGCTCCTGCCTGCAAATGGCCACGCAAGGCACCCCAGCCGCCATCAGCATCTGCAGTGGGGTCAGTGAAAGCACCCGTGGTATCCACAACAAGCTTTACTCCATTTTCCTGCCATGCAATATCTTTCGGATTTCTGGCTGTGCGGAGAAATTTCACAGGAACACCGTTTACAACCATTGTTCCTGCCTCTTCATTCAACTCTTCAATTACTCTCCCACCTTTATGGCCGTGAAGATAAGTACCCAGTCGCCCGAAAGAAGAATCCCGCTCCACAGAAGCAGCAAGATCATTTAATCCCTGACCGATATCACGACCAACGTTAATCACAAGTTCTGAAAAATGTTTTCTAGAAGCGTGGTGCCAGAGGGAAAGTTTTCCTATCCGACCCATGCCGTTTAAACCTAATTTCATGACAATGCTTCTCCTGTAAAGGTATTATATTTTATCTGCTTTTTAGCAATCAGCAGGAATTTGCCAGATAGAACTATTGGAAAAAGAGCTTTCTTCTTCCCCTTTCAACATCCATTCTTTATACTGTAATCCTACTTATTCTTCAAAGATTAAACATAATTGATAATCATTTTAACTAACACTAATATATGCGATTTGAAACACCTCTGCAAGCAGCAACCCTTGTTAAACGCTATAAACGTTTCTTAGCTGATGTCATCACCGACGAGGGCAGGGAAATCACAGTGCACTGCCCTAATTCTGGTTCCATGCGCGGCTGTTCGACACCTGGTAGCAAGGTAATGCTCTCTACTTCCCCGAACCCAAAACGTAAATATCCCCAGACGCTCGAGATGGTTCAGGAAGGCGACACCTGGATCGGTGTGAACACCATGCTGACCAATAAAATTGTTGCCGAAGCCATCCTTGAAGGACGCATCAGGGAACTGCAGGAAATAGACACTCTGACAAGGGAAGTCAAAACGTCAAAATCCAGCCGGCTTGACCTGCTTCTTGAACGGGGAGATGAAAAAATCTACGTGGAGATAAAAAACTGTTCTCTTGTGGAGGATGGATGGGCAATGTTTCCGGATGCCGTGACTGTGCGGGGAACCAAACATCTAAATGAGCTGGCAAGCCTTGTGGAACAGGGATATCAGGGAATTATTTTTTTCTGTATTCAGCGTATGGATGCTGATCGTTTCAAGCCTGCTGCCCATATCGACCCCCTATATGCTCAAACCCTTGCTGAAGTTACAAAAAAAGGCGTGCAGATTCTTGCATACCAGGCAGAACTCAGCCCTGAACGAATCATTGTGCAGAAATCAATCCCCTGCACTATTGAATAAATAACTGCAACAATAACTGAACCATGATGGATTCGTAAAAACTCTCCATCTTCTTCGTTGCCGCAAAAATAAAACCATCTCAACGTACCGTAGTACGCCGAAATAATTTAATTTTTGCGCGCCTCGAACATGGAGAGTTTTTTACAAATTCATCCTAGATTTTAACTTTTTACGAGCCTATCAGCCATGAAAACCGACAAAAACACTAAAAAGGCAGTTATTCTCTTCAGCGGTGGACTGGATTCTACAACTGTTCTGGCCATTGCAAAAAAAGAAGGATATGCCTGCTATTGCCTCAGCTTCAAGTATGGACAGAAACAGACGGTGGAGCTTGAAAAAGCAATACAAGTCGCAAAAGAGAATAAGGTTGCAAAACACCTGATTCTGAACCTTGATCTTGATAAAATAGGCGGTTCAGCTCTTACCGATTCCATTGAAGTTCCTAAAAACAGAGATATTCAACCGGACGACAAAGAAATTCCAGTAACCTATGTTCCAGCACGAAACACTATTTTCCTTGCCCATGCATTGGCCTGGGCAGAAGTTCTTGGGGCAACAGATATCTTTATTGGAGTAAATGCAGTGGACTACTCAGGATATCCTGACTGTCGCCCGGAATTCCTTGATGCATTTATCAATATGGCCAACCTTGGAACCAAGGCCGGAGTGGATGGCAGCGGAAAATTTTCCATTCAGGCTCCCTTGCTCAAACTGAGCAAAGCTGAAATTATCCGCAAAGGAATTTCGTTGGGGATCGATTACAGCAAAACCCACAGCTGTTACGATCCCGTTGGTGATAAGGCGTGCGGGCAATGCGATGCCTGTATCCTTCGGTTACGGGGGTTTGCCGAAGCTGGGGTTGAAGACCCGACCATTTATGGGGAAGAGAAGAAAGGTTGAAGAATTCAGCTCAGCTCGTTATGGGTAATCCGGCCATTCATAATGGTGAGCACGGCTTTTCCCTTTAACTTCCAATCTATGAAAGGAGAATTCTTACCCTTGGAGAGAATCGATTCTTTTGTAAAGACAAACTCTTTATCAGGATCAATCACGGTCACATCAGCTACAGTTCCCGTGGCCAATGTCCCACCTTCAACCTTTAAAATACGGGCAGGAGCAGACGACATAAGTTCCACCATGCGCATGGCGTCAATCACACCTTCTCTTACAAGATTCAGTGATAATGGCAGGGAAGTTTCAAGACCGATTATTCCGTTGGCGGCCTGATCAAACTCGAGCTCTTTTTCTATTACGGAATGAGGTGCATGATCAGTAGCAATTGCATCAAAGGTACCATCCTGCAGGCCTTTTCTGATCGCCTGGCGATCCTCTTCAGTCCGAAGTGGAGGGTTCATTTTAGCATTAGTGTTGTAATCACCAATGGCCTCTTCGGTGAGGGTAAAGTAGTGGGGTGTAGTTTCTGCTGTTATGTGAACGCCCCGAGCCTTTGCCTGGGCAATGAGATCAGTTGCTGCAGCAGTGCTCACATGGGCAATATGAGTTCGCTGACCGGTGAGCTCGGCAAGAGCTATCTCCCGATAAACCATAATGGCTTCGGCAGCAGCGGGAATTCCACGTAAGCCCAGTCGGGTGGAAACCACGCCTTCATTCATGGCACCATTACGGCTGAGAGCTATTTCCTCTGAGTGGGACATTACCAGGAGATCATGACTTCCGGCATATTCCATGGCACGACGCATCAACTGGCTGTCGATGACCGGCAATCCATCATCGGTTACCGCAACAACTCCAGCTGCCTTCATTTCACCATATTCAGCAAGCCCTGCGCCCTGGCTTCCATGGCTTATGGCACCAACTGGATATACCTTTGCTGACCCTTTTTTTTCTGCTGCTTCCAGGATAAATTGCGTCACGGATGCACAATCGTTTACCGGGATGGTGTTAGGCATGCAGGCAACTCCAGTGAAACCGCCTGCAGCGGCTGCCCGAGTACCCGACTCCACAGTCTCCTTGTATTCCTCTCCCGGTTCCCGCAGATGGACATGCATGTCGATCAAGCCAGGTACAAGCCATTTACCCTGTAAATCAAAACATTGACTGTTTTCTGGTAATTTCTTTTGAGCAGGAATAATCAGATCATTTTCTATCCAGATATCCCCCTGTTCATCAACACCAGTAACAGGATCGATAAGACGACCATTCTGTAAAATTATTATTGTTGTCATGCTTCTGCTCTGCCCCCTTCCTGCCCCATGACCAGATAAAGCAATGCCATTCTCACAGCAACACCATTAGTGACCTGCTCCAGAATGACAGAGCCCTCACCATCGGCCACATCAGGATTCATTTCCACGCCACGATTAATGGGCCCGGGATGCATGATCAATGCATCCGCACGGGCATGTTTCTGCAACAAAGCGTGATTGATACCATAAAACTGAGCATATTCACGAAGTGATGGAATCAACGGATCATCCTGACGTTCTTTTTGAATTCGCAGGGCCATCACCACATCGGCATCGGTTACTGCTTCTGCAACTGAACCACAAACCAATGCTCCTAGAGAATCAAGATGCGGAGGCATAAAAGTAGCAGGCCCTGCAACTCTGACCTCTGCACCCAGTTTGGTAAAACCGATAATGTTGGAATGGGCAACTCTTGAGTGAGCAATATCACCGACAATGGCAACCTTCAAGCCTTCTATATTTTTCTTATGCTCCCGGACAGTCATAATGTCAAGCAGAGCCTGACTGGGATGTTCGTGAGTACCGTCTCCGGCATTGATAATTGCGGCATCAACGTGGCGGGTAAGCAGTCCCGGAGCACCGGAGCTGCCATGCCTGATAATAATGATATCAGGGCTCATAGCCTCGAGATTGCACGCTGTGTCAATCAGTGTTTCACCTTTCTGAGCAGAACTTGTGGAAGTGGCTATGTTAAATGTATCAGCACTCATTCGCTTTGCGGCGATTTCAAAAGAAAGGCGTGTTCGCGTCGAAGGTTCAAAGAAAAAATTGATAATGGTTTTTCCCTTGAGAGTAGGAACCTTCTTTATTGGACGGCTGGAAATCTCTTTGAACGAAATAGCCGTATCAAGAATATAATAGATGTCGGTAACAGATAACTGCTCCATCCCAAGAATATGCTTATGTCGAAATCGATACGTTTCTTTCACGTTTCCTCTAGGTAAGTATCAATGAACAATATTGCCGATCCTGCCCCAGCGTACCGATGTGAAGCGATCAACGGACATAAGTGGTTTGTCGAGATCCCAGGACCAGTACAAAATAAAAGCCTTGCCACGGACATCCTGCAGATCAACAAAACCCCAGAACCTGCTGTCATAGCTGTTGTCACGGTTATCTCCCATAACAAAGATAGAACCTTCGGGGACTTTCACCGGTCCCATGTTGTCACGGGGACCGGCACTTGCCTTCATGATACCAGCTTCCGTGAAATGGGCATGTGGATTATTATTAGCTTCTCCATTAATATAGAGTTGTTTGTTTTTCACTTCAATGGTGTCTCCTGCCACACCAACAACACGCTTAATATAATCAACAGAACGATCTTTGGGGAATTTGAAAACAACTATATCGTCGCGTTTTGGACTTTTCCATGGCACGACAACTGTCCCGGTGACAGGTAGTTTAACACCGTATATAAATTTATTAACGAGCAGATGGTCACCAATCTGCAAAGTTGGCAACATTGATCCGGAGGGAATCTTAAAGGCCTGGACAATGAAGCTTCTTATAAAAAGAGCGAGAATGACGGCAATAATTATTGCCTCGACATATTCACGAACAACCGATTTTTCCGATTTCACACTACTCACCACCCCAACTGCTCCAAAGCAAAACGACTATGATAAAAAAATTTATAATCAAACTATTATTTCAGTAGAACGAAGGTACTCTAAAGTTACTCCAATTTCAAGACAACCCCGAATTCATCAAACAAATAATAATCAACGATTTTTGAAAAATATGTTAGAAAGGGCAGTTACACTACATAATGAGCCACTATTCACCAAAACGGCTACATATAGTACAAAAGCGATTCAATTTTTTTTTGCCGCCATTCCTTAACCCACTGTTTTAGCAACAAGAAAATATCAACCTTTATTTCTCCTTACCTTGACAAATGATTTTTTTTGTGTCCATAATGAAACCATGTCATTTATTATAGTGTCTGTAATCCTGTTAAAAAACAGCTACAGATATTTTTTTCTCATGCAAACAAATAATCAATCATGAATCTGCCTTTCCTTTCCAGAGAAGATCTTGTTATAGGCATTGATATCGGATCGCATGCGATCAAAGTCTGCCAGCTCCAACGAACAGACAAGGCCTATGCTGTTGTCAATCTCGGCAGTGCAACTCTGCCGGAAGGGGCAGTGGATGATGGAACACTGAGTGACCCTGAAGTTGTAGGTGGTATCATTTCGGAACTATTTAAAAATCTAAAAATAAAGAAAAAAAAGGTTGGCTTCTCAATATCCGGCTATTCCGTAATTGTGAAAAAGATCAATCTTGCGGTGATGTCGGAAGAGGAACTGGAAGAACATATCCAATCTGAAGCAGAACAATACATCCCATTCGATATTGATGATGTATACCTTGACTTTCAGGACCTGAAGACCAATGAAGACGATGACGACCGCACTGATGTAATGCTGGTCGCCGCAAAGAAAGAAATCGTTGATGACTACCTGGAAATGCTGGAAAATTTGAATCTTAGGCCGGTAATTGTAGATGTGGATGGTTTTGCGCTTGAAAACACCTACGAATACAACTACCCGAAAGAGGAAAACGTTGCCTTGGTTGATATTGGCGCATCAAAAATGAACATCAATATTATTTCCGAAGGGATTTCAGTAGTTGCGCGAGACATTGTGGTGGGCAGTCGACAGCTGACAGAGCAGATACAGTCAGCTTTTGATCTCGAATTTGAAGAGGCAGAAGCCTTAAAACTTGGCCACATTCCGGCAGAAGAAAAACAAGAGGAAATAGAAAAAATATTTTCCTCAACCTGTACTCAATGGGTACTGGAAATCAAGAAAGCAATTGATCTGTACCACTCAAATCACCCAGATGCCCCCTTGACCCGCCTGGTACTCAGCGGAGGAGGGTCTAAGGTTTCAGGTCTTGTTGATTTTCTGGCAAGTGAGACCAACTTGGAAGTGAAACTGTTCAATCCATTTGGCAACATGACAGTAAATTTGAAAAAAATAGACCCTGATTATCTGAATAGTGTTGGGCCGGAAATGGCTATAGCCACAGGGATAGCCATCCGCCCATCAGTAATATAGGCTGCAAATATGCTCAGAATTAATCTCCTTCCCATTCGTCAGCTGAAAAAGCGTGCAAAAGCCCGTAATCAGATATTCA
Organism: Desulfocapsa sulfexigens; assembly: GCA_015662865.1. GTDB lineage: Bacteria > Desulfobacterota > Desulfobulbia > Desulfobulbales > Desulfocapsaceae > Desulfocapsa > Desulfocapsa sulfexigens_B. The sequence goes on along the minus strand of DQTH01000196.1, from coordinate 1,572 downwards.
GCTTCATCACACTGTTTATCTTTCTTCTCCTGATTTTAGGTGCAGTCGGCTTTCTCCAGACGGCAAAAATAAATACAATTGAATTGTCGATAGCGAATCTGAAAAAAGAAAAGCAGAAATATGCCCCCATTCTTGCCGAAATAAAACGCCTGGAAAAAGCAAAAAAAAATCTTGAAAATAAAATAAGCATCATAAAAAAATTAAAGAGAGACTCGTCAACAACGGTACATATTCTTGACGAAGTGGCAAATAAGGTCGACTCAAAAAGAATGTGGCTCAAATCTCTGAAGCAACAGGGACAGAGTTTGTCTTTAACTGGCATTGCCCTCGATAACAGAACAGTTGCTCAGTTTATGGAAGCTCTGAAAGAATCTCCCTACATCAGTATAGTCAATCTTTCTAATGCCTCTTTGACAAAAGTTTCAGGTCGAAATTTGAAAAGCTTCTCTCTAGCCTGCTCTATCGTGAGCCCGAAAGAAACAAAAGAAGTAAAGAAAAAAGAAAAATAGAACCCATACTGAACACTGCGGTATATGAAAAAGACTAACGCATTTGCGACCTTCATAGACGAAAAATACATCCCGCTTGCTAAAAAGCTGAAAATTGCTATTGCAGTTGTTCTATTTCTGCTTCCTGTCGTCCTTTTTTATTTTTTCTGGTTTCAACCACAAAATGAAAAAACAGCAAAATTAGTAACACAAAAAGAAACTCTTACGACAGAGTTAAGAAAGGCAAAAGCAAAAGCAGCTAATCGCGAAAAATTGCAGGCAGAACTGGATGCCACAGAAACTCGTTTTGAGGAAACAGCAACACTTCTGCCAAAAGAAAAAGAGATTCCAAGCCTGCTAACCAACATTTCTGCACTGGGACGTGGTTCTGGGTTGGATTTTCTTACCTTCAAACCAGGTGCTGACATACCCAAGGACTTTTATTCTGAAATTCCTGTTGATATCAAGGTTCGTGGCCCATACCATAATATGGGAATATTTTTGGATCAGGTCAGTAAATTGAACCGAATAGTGACAGTTTCCAATATCAATATGGGAGGGCCTAAGAAAGAAGGGTCTGAAATGCTCTTAAATTCAACTTGTCGTCTTGTTACTTACAGATTTACCAATAAAAAAGTCAGTAAACCTAACAACAAGAAGAAAAAACGAATACAATCTTTATTTGCCCTATGAAAACACAAACTCTATACTCAAGAAGGCTGTTCACCATAAGCCTTCCGATTTTACTGTTCGGCTTGATATGTGCTTCTTCGGTGGCTCTGGCTCTTCCTTCCACTTCACAGGTTATTAATGGGTCCGCTGAAAAAGAGGCGTCAGCTAAGCAGTCATCTGACCATCTTTTTATGTATTTAATAGAAAACAGACCTGACCCTTTTATTCCTTTTATTTCGGAAAAAGCAGCATCTGTGAATATTGATGAGATTGTTCCGATAAAAGAACAGTTATCAGGAATGCAACTCTTTGAACCTGGGCAGCTCAATCTTGTCGCCATTGTTATGGCAGAAAATAATGATTTTGCAATGGCCGAGGATACAACAGGAAAAGGATATATTATTCGTAAAGG
>DQTH01000039.1 GCA_015662865.1 Desulfocapsa sulfexigens | reverse complement strand
CTAAAAAAATTAGGTATTACAGACATTATTCCTCTCGAACCTCCGATTATTGTCAGCGATCTATTTTTATACATTCATAAAAAACACGAATCATTGATTCCAGATATTTCATCCACATTACGCCAGATGAAAAATGATGGCACATACCAACAGATAATCACGGATGCAGGACTAAAGTAACCTGTTCAAAATGAAGAGTTTAAATAAATACAGAGAGCTACTGCGGCAGAGCATTGCCAAGAAATTCATCATCTATATTTTTATTTTTAGTGCTGCCATCACTGTTATCCTGACAATGATCCAATTGTATATGGCTTATCGAACCGGGATCGATGTTATTCAAAACAACATTTCAGTTGTTGAAGCAAGTCATCTCGACACCATTATCAATACTCTCTGGGTTTCTGACATGGAATTACTGCAAATCCAATTGAATGGCATGCTGAAACTAGGTGATATGCAACATATTGCCATTACTGATGGAGATGAGGTAATTGCAGAAGTCGGTTCTCCTCAGACCGAATATATTCTTTCCAGATCTTTCCAGCTATACCATGCATATGATACCGATGTTATGTCCCTTGGTAGCCTGGAGGTTACATTTACCTTAACAAAACTGTACAAACGGTTACTTACTAATGCAGTGGTGATTGCCATCACCCACGCAATAAAAACACTGTTGCTTTCCTCGTTTATTTTTTTCATTTTCTACCGGTTGGTTGGCAGGCACCTTGTTGTCATGTCAGATTATGTAGCATTTCTCAAATTTAACCGTCTAGATTCTCCACTCACTCTGAATCGCCCTGATAATAAACAAAACGCCACAGATGAATTAGCAACAGTTGTTGCTGCGATTAACCAGATGCGGCAGAATCTCATTAAAGATGTTTCCGAAGTTGTCAAGGTAAAAAATGAGCTTCGGGAAAGTGAGGAATTGCTTCAATTTGCGATATCAGCGGCATCTCTGGGGATCTGGGATCGCAATATGCTAACCAACGAAACCTATTTTAATGCAACTTACTGGACAATGCTTGGCTATGAACCGAATGAACTTATCCATTCCCATGCAACCTGGCTGGAACATATTCATCCGGATGACAGAAAAATGGTTGAGGATGAGATTCAAAAATGCCTGATACATGACAAGGCATGGAAAATTGAATTCAGACTCCGGGCCAAAAATGGAAAGTATAAATGGATACTTGGCTGCGGCAAAGCAGTTACAAAAGACGAGACAGGCACACCTGTCAGAGCTACAGGGATCCACATGGACATTTCTGAGGGCAAAAATCTCCAGAAAGAGCGACAAAAAGTCATAAAACTGGAATCCGTTGGAATTCTCGCAGGTGGCATCGCCCATGATTTCAACAACTTACTCTCAGCTATCCTCGGCAATATTGAACTTGCATCTTATCATGTTGAGAACGATGAAACCGCTAACTCTCTTCTCAACGATGCTCAAAAGGCGACCAAGAGGGCAGCCAAACTTACCCAGCAACTGCTGACATTTTCCAAGGGTGGTGAGCCTCTCAAAGAAAAAACATCGTTAATCAAACTTATTCGGGAATCAGCTGACTTTGCACTGCATGGGTCTCGGATTTCCTGTGAGTATTCTCTCCAGGACAATCTCTGGATGGTCAGAGCTGATGCCGGTCAGGTTGGGCAGGTTATCCAGAACATCATTATAAATGCCCAGCAGGCGATGCCAGATGGAGGCAAATTACTTATCAGCGCCTTCAATGTAGAAGACACATCTGTTGAGCCGTTTTTGAACAAACATTATAGAGATTTTATCTGCATAAAAATCCAGGATACCGGTTCCGGTATTCCTCATGAAATCATTGATAAAATATTTGATCCATATTTCACCACCAAACAGCATGGCAGTGGTCTCGGCCTGGCAATCTGTCATTCTATCATCAAGAAACATGAAGGACATATTACAGTACAATCAAGCCCTGCTAAAGGAACCACCTTTACAATCTTTCTGCCGGCTGTCGCTTCAACGGACAGTATTGTTAACAAAACGGATAATGTAGTCTCGAATGTGAAGGCGGCAAAGATCATGGTCATGGATGATGATCAGATGATACGTGATGTGGCCAAAGCGCAGCTCCTGGCTCTTGGTCATGAGCCGGTTCTGGTGTCGGATGGTGTGCAGGCAATTGAAAAGTATCAGGAGTCACAATCCACTGACATGCCTGTTGATCTGGTGATCATGGATTTAACCATCCCTGGCGGCATGGGTGGGCAGGAGGCCTGCAGGAAACTCCTGGAGATGTATCCGGAAGCAAAAATTATAGTCTCAAGTGGTTATTCCACTGATCCGGTAATAGCTAATTACCGTGAATATGGATTTTGTGCCGCCGTTGCCAAGCCGTTCGATCTGGCCGCATTATCCAGAGCAATTAAGACAGTCCGTGTTTGATTGAAAAATAGTAGTCGCCCCCAGCACAATAATTATTTTTCACTTCATCAGCCCAGATCAAACTATCTATTACGGCGGTGATATTCTCACCATGGACGGTGAGAAGCCTGTCTGTGAAAGGCCGTAGTCGCAAAAAACGGCAAGATCGTCTTTGGCGGCAGGAAAGATGATACATGGGAAAATAATTCCTTTGAAGTTTGTCTTAATTGCAGGATTAAAGAGGGCTTTCTGCCTGATGTTGTCACACTGAAAAAGAACCCATCTCAAGTTTCGGGGTTGACCAAAACACAATAGAAAACATAGCCAACCAATTAAAATAATGACATATTAACGTGAAAAGCCTTTCACTTTCTGAT
>DQTH01000212.1 GCA_015662865.1 Desulfocapsa sulfexigens | reverse complement strand
GTATCTCGGTGCCATAATTATTCCCATGGTTTTGGAACAATTATAACACGTCCCGCCATTAATGCGAAGTATTATATTTTACATTGTACTAGGCATGGAAGACGAAAAAAAGACAAAAGCACAGCTGGTGGCAGAAATTCAGGAGCTGCGTCGGTAGGTTGTTGATCTGGAAGGTGCCGAGAAACTGTCACAAAATCTCCTGGAAACTGCCAATACACTGGTCATAACACTGGATGATGAGGCAACTGTCACCTTATTTAACAGCTATGCTGAAAAACTGACCGGATATACAAAAACAGAGGTCTTAGGCAGGAACTGGGTTGATATTTTTATTCCACCGGAAGCAAAAGAAACAATACCTGAAGTAATAAAAAAAGCTTTGCAGAGCAGACCGGAAGTTTCACAGTTTGAAAATCGTATAATCCTTAAAAACGGTGAGGAGCGAATAATCTCCTGGCGCAATAACGTGGTCAGGAACAGTGAAGGACAGGCAAACGGCATTTTGAGTGTCGGAGTTGATATTACCGGCCATCGACAGGTCGAACGCTCCCTCCTTAAAAGTAGAAAACGAATGCAGAGTTATCTGTCTGCCATTGATAATATCGGGCTGGGATTATTAGTAGTTGACGGCAATTACTGTGTGCGGGATATGAATAAAACCATGATTGAGTGGTTCGGAGACCAGCGTGGTACGGTTTGCCATCGCTCAGTGGCCGGTTTGAACAAACCGTGCAGCTATTGCCGACTGACTTCTGTTATCGAAAAAAGAGACACAGCTAGGCATCAGGTGCATAGTTCAGGTGGGCGAATATTTGAAATTGTAACCACTGCCATCGATAACCAGGATGGCAGGGTGAGTATGATGGCGATTATTCGGGATATTACCAAAGAGGAACAGGCACTGGAAAAAATTAAAAAACTCTCCAGCGCCCTTGAAAGCCGGGTACAGGAACGAACTCTGGAACTTGAGCAGAAAAATAAACAGCTGCAGCACAACAAGCTGGAGATTGAAAAGAAAAATATTACACTCCGAGTGCTGTTGGATCAGCAGCTGGCCACCCGTGAAGAGCTTGAAGGCCACATGGCTTCACGTCTGAAAAAACTGGTCTATCCATATCTTGAGCTTCTCGAAGAGGAGGCGGCAGGTTCACAAGCAAAGGCATATATAAGAATTATAGCTGCGCATCTTGATACCATGACCTCATCATTTGTCAAGAAATTGAGCAATCCTCTCTGGCAGCTGACTCCACGGGAAATCTTAGTTGCAGATCTTGTGCAGCATGGAAAATGCACACGGGAAATAGGAGAGCTACTCAATATATCTCCCCGCACTGCTGAGCGATATCGCAATACAATAAGAAAGAAAATAGGTCTGACACAGAAGAAAGTCAGTTTATATAAATATTTAAATTCTGTTTTATCTTCTCCCTGACAAGACATCCGGTTATGTCAGAATAAAAACTGCACGACTATTTAATCGTAAGCGGTTACAGGACATGTAGTTTTGCGATATGATATCCCACCAAAGCGGTAAGCGATCTCAGGTGGTGTAGATTCGTGCAGGCGTCCCTGTTCGTTTTAGCCGCACTATGCGGGCAGGGGATACCGTGCGAATATGCGGTGCCTGTGATCGCTTACATTTAATCCTTTTCATCCATTACAGATATATTATATACAGCAGCATGTCAGTTACCTTCAAACCCCCTTCAAATGAACCCAGCATCCGTCTGTTGATGATGCCTAAATATACGAATCCGGACGGAGATATATTTGGCGGTATTATTTTATCCATGATCGATGAAGCAGCAGCGGTTGAAGCTCAGCGACAGGCGCATCATCGCTATGTGACCGTCAGTATGGATTCCGTTCAATTCCATTTACCCGTTAAAGTCGGGGATATGGTCAGTCTCTGGTGTCAGACTGTTAAAATAGGCAGGAGTTCAATACAGATTCATATCGACGTTTTCGCCAGCCCGCGATGCAGTGATGATGAGTACAAGGTGACAGAAGCCACTGTGACCTTGGTGGCCATTGATGAATATCGGAGTGCGGTCCCGATTTTGAGCTGAATCATCTGGCAGGGATTCGGTTCTTCTTTCTTGATTATACTGACGGGAATAGATAAGCAATAGGCTTTCCCATTGACATCCAGGCACCAATAAGTATTCTGCAACACTTATTTGTATAACTTTTTATTTTGCAGAAAAGACACTCTAATTCTCCCCTCCTCCCCCCCCCTAAGATAACAATCCGTAAGACGGGAACATCATGGAAAAAATAATCATAGAAAAGCTTTATAAAATTTTTGCCGACTCTCCGGTTAAAGCCATATAGTTACTGAGACAGGGCGAAGATAAGGAGAGCATACTTGACAAAACCGGTATGACCGTTGGTGTGCAGGATGCAAGCTTTACTGTGAATAGTGGTGAAATCTTCGTAGTTATGGGACTTTCAGGTTCCGGTAAGTCTACTTTAGTCTGAAGTTCCATCACAAAAACAGTAAACATATCCTGTAATATCAAGAAGATATTTAAAAATGAAAATGC
>DQTH01000278.1 GCA_015662865.1 Desulfocapsa sulfexigens | reverse complement strand
GATCAAACCTCCAAGTAAATGCTGTTTCCTTGGATAAAATTTAATCATGAGTTAATATTTTTCACCTTTTGGTTCCGGCTTGTCCGGGTTAGGTTTTAAAAAGCACATATCTAACCAGACAGGCCAACCAATATTCCAAGAATCTTATTGAAGAGATGGAGTTTTTATACTACTCCTCGGTATAGTCACCAATAATCTTCTCCAAAGCTTATCTGAGAATAGACATCTTGTTCATAATCAAATAATTCTCTAAAATAAGCGCAGCCATACTCAGACTATTGCACGCACTATTTTCTTAAGATATCTAAAAGCTAGGACATAAGGCCATTCCTGGACGAACTCCAGGTCGCTGGCAATAATAACCCTTGGGACAAAAGAACAACCAGGCATGCAAGAGCAACAAATCTCAAATTTTTTCAAACAGGTTGACTCCCTGCCCTCACTCCCTGTAACTGCCACAAAAGTACTCTCCGTTACAGCAGACCCTGAAAGCTCGGCAAAAGACCTGGTAAATGCCATCCTTCCAGACCAGGCCATGTGCGCGACCATCCTTAAAATTGCTAATTCCGCTTTTTTTGGGATACCGCGAAAAGTGGCAACCATGGAAAGAGCGGTGACAATTCTCGGCTTCAATGAAATACACAATATTGTGCTGGGCAAAGCTGTCTTCAGCTCTTTCCAAAAAATGAGCAAGAACTATCAGCAACCAATGGATCACTTCTGGAAGCATTCCTTTTCCTGTGGACTTGCTGCAAAAATAATTGCCCAGCAACTCAAACAGCCTCCTGGTGAACTCTTCATTGCAGGTCTGATCCATGATATAGGACAGCTTGTTTTTTTTATCTCCAAACCCGATGATTACTTCCCGGTAATGGAACTGAAAGGAACAGATCACATAAAAAGCAGATTCCTGGAAATGGACACATTTGGAGTTGACCACGCTCAAGTTGGCTTCCATCTCCTTGAACGCTGGTTATTTCCCGACCAACTTCTGACCGCAGTTGGATTCCACCACCAGCCACAGGAATGTACAGATCATGCACTCTATGCCATTATTGTCCAGATCAGTGACGCTCTCAGTCTCCTTGCAAACGTGGATGACCAGGATCAAGAAACTCCTCTCCTCCCTCAACTGACAGAAATGCTCCCTGAAGGGGAACAACTCTGGCAGGAATACGATCTTGCCATTGACGAGACACAATTGCAGGATTGGATGGAAGATCTAAAAATCAGCAAGGATAAAGACAGCGGAATTCTTGACATTTTAACATCCTGAACAACAATGAAAGTAACCAATATCAAAAAAACAATTCGCAGTACCAAAAGATTGACAAATATCCTGAAGGTACTCTCTCAGTTTGGTTTCAAAGAGATTATTGTTGACCTGGGTCTGGATAACTTTATCAGTCGGAAAAAGAGCAGTGAACTGCCGGAAAACCACCTGGATACAAGTGAATATTCGCGGCCTGTCAGAATGCGAAAAGTGCTTGAAGAACTTGGCCCAACCTATATCAAGCTCGGCCAGATCCTTGCAACCCGTCCAGATCTCATCCCACTTGAGTGGGCGGAAGAATTTAAAAATCTTCAGGACAACTGTAGTCTTGTACCATTTGAGACAATAGAGAAAGTTCTAAGCCAGGAATTTTCAGGGCGCCTTGAACATCTCTTTTCTTCAATTGAAGAAGTACCACTTGCAGCAGCGTCAATGGCCCAGGTTCATCAGGCAAAACTTTCAGACGGAAGCTCAGTGGTCATCAAAGTGCTGCTTCCCAGGAATCGCCAGCTTGTGGAGGAGGACATCGCTCTTCTTGAATGGCTGGCCCAGTTTGTTGAATCCTATTTTTCCGATCTCGGCTACAGCCCAGTGGCAGTCGCTGCCGAGTTCTCCAGGGAAATAACCAAAGAAATGAACCTGCTCCAGGAGGCTCGCTCCACAGAGAAATTACGTCGATACTTTAAGGATGACCCAAATATTAGTTTTCCGAAAGTATACAGAGAGGCATCTACCCGAAATGTGTTGACCATGGAAGAGGTCAAAGGGCGTCCCTTATCAGCTGTTGACCCGGCAACCCTCACTGCCAGGGAAAGAAGGACAATTGTTGCCAACGGGACAGATGCTGTTTTCAAACAGTGCCTTCATCTTGGATTCTTTCATGCGGATCCGCATCCCGGCAACATATTCCTGCTCCCCGGACAAAAACTCTGTTTTATCGATTGTGGAATGACCGGCCATCTGGATAAAAACACAGCTGAACAGCTCATTGATTTGGTGGCGGCGATCAGTAAGGGGGATATAGACAAACTCTGCAGGGTGGTTATAGAACTTACTGATGTGGATCCTGCAGTCACTGACAAGAGAAATTTCCGTTCAGATCTGCAGGTTCTGGCATCCACATTCGAGGACGCAGATCTTAAACAACTTGATATTACCAAACTTCTCTCTGATTTCTTCGGAATGCTGCAACGCTACCAGATTATCTGCCCAAGTGATCTCATCCTGCTTACCAAAGCACTCACAACCATTGAAGGTGTTGCAGAACAATTTGACCCCACATTCAATGTCCTTGCTCATGTTGAGCCCCAGATCCGCCAAGTGGTCAGCAAGCGCTATGGATTGTCAGCCCTGCAGCACCGCCTGCAGAAAAGCATGAATGATTATATTGATCTTCTTGAAAATCTGCCACTCGATGTACAGCGCATTCTTGACCAGATACGACATAAGCGCCTGACTCTGAACCTGGAGATGAAACGTCTCGAGCATGTTGCGGACAAAGTTGATCTTGCGAGCAGACTCATGGGAATCTCCATGATCATTTCCGCCCTCATTGTTGGCTCATCAATCCTGATCCTTGCCGACTCACTTTCAAAAAAAGCCGGCATTTTAGGCACACTGGGCGTAATCGGTCTGCTTGGCGCAGCTATCTATTCTGTGGGATTTGTTGTGTCTTTTCTAATACCTAAAAAGAACGAGTAGACTTGCCTGAAATCAGGAAAGTGAATCACCAACTTTGTTGCAGATAGCAGCAAAAGACTGGGCTTCCAGGCTGGATTGCCCCACAAAGACTCCTGAAATCAATTGCAGAGCGATGTACTTATCAACATTATCCGGAAACAGGGAGCCGCCGTACACAACAGGTCTTCTGGAATGAACCCGATGAATGAACTCCACAGCTTCGGCCACGCGATCCGGTTGCTCCGGTACCCTTGCTGTGGCTGCTTCTGTCGGCCCGTAAGCAATAATTAATTCGTCGCAATCAATATCATTTAACGCAGTGAGTTGAGTCATGGCATAGGGCTGATCTATACAGACGATGGGAGTCAAACCCGCATCAACTGTTTCTGATATCTTATTTGCAGTATCCTGGGATGTTTCATGAAAATAACGTCTTCGTTCAGAATGGCCAATGATCACATAATCAACCAGCCCTTTAAACATATCCGCTGCCACTGCTCCTGTGTAGGAGCCTTTTGGAAAGGGTGACACATCCTGGGCTGCAAGGGAGAACTGTTCCAGCCCAAGAGCACCTACATAGTCTGCCAGACTGCAAAGACAAATATGAGACGGAGCCACGACAACTTCCAAACCTTTAACAGGTCTGTACAGGTCAGCAAACTCGGCAAACCATTCCTGAGCTGCGTTTTTCCCTTTGTTGCTTTTCCAGTTACCTATCACATACTTTTTCATGCATATCTCCTTGTCAATTTGTCTCTATTCACCTGGAAATTGCCAGTATTTGAGAGCGAAGCTCCTTCATAGAACGTCCTGCAATTAAAATACTTTTTGTCCTGGACTGAAGTCCATGCTTGATCTCTAGATCCTTTTTCTTCAGGTTCAAGGATGATGCCAGGAATTTGATCACTGCAGCATTCGCTTTTCCGTCCACAGGCGGGGCAGTGATCGCAAGCTTAATCGCATCGTTATATATCCCTGTAAATCTATTTCTGGATGCCCTCGGCTGGACATAGAGTTTCAGCAAAACCCGTCCATCCTTATAACTGGAGAGAAAATCCATATCAGGAGGAACCCTGTTTCTCATCCTCCCCATTTATATCCAGGCTGAACATTCCTTTCAGAATAGCATCCCCTCCTTCTTCTGTTCCATTCAGATTGCCGCTGAGAAGGGAGTCAATTACTTTTTCATCCACATTTATCTCCGGATTTTCATCACCTTCAGACTTTAAAGAACCGTCCATGTTGAGCTCAACTTTTTGAAAAAGCTCGCTACTCTCATCTTTTTTTGTGTCAGATTCAATATCTTCATCAGGATAAAAAACCTCAATGGTTTCCAGGTAATTCATCAGGGTTGATTTCAGCTCAGCTTTCACCTCACCTTTTTTCTTCTTTAATGCATCTATCTCAAGAGGGAGACGCGCCAGTTCTTCTTTGGCATCCTCCCGAATTTTCGTAATTGTGCCATTGGCTTCCGCAATCATTTCTTCGGCCTGCACCTTACTTTTTTCCTTGAGATCTTCAGCAAACTGCTGAGCTGCAGACAGGGTTGATTTGAAAGACACTTCATCTTTTTTCAATTCAGCATTCTGTTCCTGCAGAAGTTCAATTTTGCTCTGTAAAATTTCTTTTTCTTTCTCAACCTGTTTCAAAGCATCTTCAGCTTCTTCTATGCTTGCAAGGACCGTGCTTACTTCTTCATCATGTTCTGCATTTTCCTGTTCCAGGTCGGCGATTCGAAGCTTTAATTCCTCTATTTCTCCAGTCAGTTCTTTGACCTTTTCTTCTTTCTGAGCACACCCGTCCTTCAGTTCTTCGGAAATCTTTCTGGTGAACTCCATATCAGTTTCCAAAGAATTATTATACTCCTCGGAACTCTCTTTTGCCTCTCGCAGGCTCTCCAGTTCTTCAAGCTGTTCTTTACATTGCTCTTGTAACTCAAAAAATTCATTGGCAATAATCTCCAGGTAATCTTTTACTTCAATGGGATCAAAACCTTTAAACTTTGTCTGAAATTCCTGATCTTTAATAAGCTGTGGAGTAATAAACATGACAAATTTCCCTCTACATCAGTAATGAAATTATCCTATCCCATGGCCAACTGCTTTAGGGTCGGCACCAGAAAACTCTGAAGAAACATAATCGCCATAATTAAAATCATAGGTGAAAGATCGATCCCTCCCATGTTCACCGGCAACAGACGCCTGATGCGACTGAGCAGGGGTTCGGTAACCTCAAAAAGAAACCGGACAATGGGGTTGTAGGGATCGGCATTCACCCATGAGATAACTGCCCGTCCAATAATTATCCACATATAGGCAGTGAGCAGAAAATCAATTAATTGTGCTATAGCCATCATAAAATTATTCACAACAAACATCTAATACTCCATTATAATTAATGGATTCGTAAAAATCCTCCATCTTCATCGTTGCTTATTACACCCAAGGGCATAAACGCGCCTCGAATATGGAGCTTTTTACAATTCCATCTTAGATCTTAACTTTTACGACTCTATTGTAATTAACACTTCTCAGGAAACTGTTGATCCTGCCGGAACGTGTGCGCTTACCGTGGACAATACCAGACGGCTCTTACCATCAACTTCCGCTTTGGCAGCCAGTACCATTCCCTGTGATTCTACACCCATCAACTTAACCGGCTGAAGATTGGCCACAATTAAAACCTGCATACCGACAATATCTTCCGGGCTGTAATATTCTGCAATTCCAGCAACAATCACCCGTTCATCAGGGGCATTGACAGTAAGTTTTAACAAGCGATCCGATTTTTTCACAGTCTCGGCTGCAACAATTTCTGCAACACGCAGTTCTACTTTCTGAAACTGATCAAAAGTGATGGCCCCTTCAATCGTTTCTGCTTTTGTTTTTTGTTTTTTATTCTTTTTTTCCGCTTTCTGCTTTGGAGGCTGTTGCTCTTTCTTTTTTGTCTTTGTGCGCGGAAAGAGAGCTTCTATCTGTTTGAGGCCGGTACCACTTTCAAGCTTGCCCCATCCACCATTTTCCTTAAGATTTGTAACCAGTAAACTATCTTCAGGCAGGCCCAGACCCGCTGCCATCTTCTTGCATGTTCCGGGCATGACCGGCTGCAGAAACAGAGTGAGAAGTCGTAAAGTTTCAAGCAGATTGTAGAGCACTGTATTTAATCGACCAACACGCTCCGGATCTTTAACAAGAGTCCACGGCTCATTTGTCACTATATATTTATTGGCCTGGCTAATCAGTTCCCATACCGCTTGAAGGCTGCGATGAAACTGGAAATTATTCATGGTCTCTAAATATGTTGCAAGTACTGATTCGGCAAGATCCTTTAAAACCGTATCATCATCGGCAACAGACACAGACGGCACAACACCGTCATTGTACTTAAACACCATAGCAGTGGAACGGCTGAAGAGATTCCCGAGATCATTGGCAAGATCTGAATTCTTTCTGGCAACTATGGCATCGGCACTGAAGGAGGCATCAAGACCGAAAGACATCTCACGCAAGGCAAAATAGCGGAAACAGTCCACACCATATTTTCCCACAAGTTCGGCTGGACGTACCACATTGCCGATACTTTTCGACATCTTGGTCTCATCCACATTCCAGTATCCGTGAACATGTAGTTTCTTATACAGTGGCAGTCCCATGGAAAGAATCATGGTCGGCCAGTAAATGGCATGCGGTTTGAGTATATCCTTGGCAATCACATGCTCAGCAACACTCCAGTATGTTTCAAAATCTTCACCATCTGGATAGCCGATGCCGGTCAGATAATTAATAAGTGCGTCAAACCAGACATAGGTGACGAATTTGTCATCAAAAGGAAGGGGAATACCCCAGGTAAGCCGGGATGTGGGGCGGGAAATACAAAGATCTTCCAGAGGCTCACTTAAAAAGGAAAGCACTTCATTACGATAGCGCTCAGGAGTGATAAATTCAGGATTGGCCTTGATATGGTCGATCAGTTCCTGCTGATAGCGGGACATACGGAAAAAATAATTCTGTTCGGTGATTTCCTCGGGCACGGTCAGATGATCAGGACATTTACCGTCCACCAGTTCCTTCTCGGTGAGAAAACGTTCACAACCGGTGCAATACTGTCCGGTATATTTATCAAAGTATATGTCGCCCTTGTCATGGACTTGCTGCAGAATTCTCTGCACAGTGGCCACGTGATTTTTATCAGTGGTGCGAATAAAATTATCCGGCTCAATATTGAGAAGCGGCCAGGTATCCCTGAACATTCCACTTATCCTGTCAACATACTCCTTTGGGCTCTCTCCTTCTCTTTCAGCAGCTTCAGCAATTTTATCACCATGCTCATCCGTACCTGTCTGAAACCTTACTTTATCACCGGTCAAACGCCGAAAACGGCTATAAGTATCGGTAACAATGGTGGTATAAGCATGACCCAGGTGTGGCTGGGCATTCACATAATAAATGGGGGTGGTTATATAAGTTGTCATTTTATAAAAACAATGCCAGGCGAGGTGAAATCATTCTTTTTTGCCTGACTTTTTATCCTTTTTTCCTTTATTCGTATTCTTCGGTTTTACTATTTCAGCATTCCGCCACTGATCCGCTGACAAGACCTGAACTTCTCCTGCCTCATCCACAACCTGAATCGTGGCAAGAAGAGGGTTTTGACGTTTGACCCGGAAAAAATGCCCATCAATGATGATTTTTTTTCCGGGCCGCGGCATACCCTTTCGTTCCCGCTTATAAGTCTCAAACTCATAGGTCAGACAGCAGAGCAGACGGTTGCAGACACCTGAAATTTTGGATGGATTGAGGGGGAGATCCTGCTCCTTGGCCATTTTGATGGAAACAGAATCAAATTTTTTCATGTAGCCGGAACAGCAGAGCTCGCGGCCACAGGTTCCCAGGCCCCCAATCATCTTGGTTTCGTGGCGAACACCCACCTGTCGCATTTCTACCCGCGTCCGGAATTCCTGCACCAGATCCTTAACCAGGGCTCTGAAATCAACCCGTTTGTCCGCAGTAAAATAGAAGATCATCTTACTGCCGTTAAAAAAACGCTCAACCCTGACAAGGCGCATCTGAAGACCATGTCGATCTATTAAAACTTTACTGGTCTCAAAGGCCGATTTTTCTTCTTTCGGGATATTTGCATAGCGATCGCACTCTTCCGGAGAGGCACGGCGCGCCAGCTCATAACTTGCCTTACGCTCCACTTCTGAGTCACGACATGCCGGGGCAGAGCAGATGATACGGACCGGTTCAAGCCCATACTCCCCACGTACCATCACCACTTCACCTCTTTTCAGGTCATCCAGTGGTGATGATGCGGTAAACTCCTGGCCTTTTTCCCGAAATCGAATCCGATAAAAAGATTGTACAACAGGGACCTTTTTTTCTTTCGGTGCCTTTTGATTTTCTTCTGTCTGCTCTTCTGCCATTAGTGCCTTACTCCATATAGGCAGCAATAAAAAACATGTCTTTATGGATTAAATAATAAATCAAAATGTTACAAACACACACAAGGCACTTATATCCCCTTGTGGGGTGTTAGCTGCTCTATGAGTTCAATTGAAAGAGAAGAACCTCACAAACCAGGGTGCGGTTACAGTTTCGACTCAGCTCTTTCTCTGCCTGATCAATGGCTTGCAGTTTAGCAAAATATTGCTCAGAATTCCAGTCTTTCCGTATGTTCAGCATTTCAGCATCTATTCGCTGACCATAAAAATCAAGCAGGCAATCTCTGATCCACAGACGGATCAGACCCAGAAGATGAGGTAAATCTTCTTTCAAACCTGCCATGGACTCTGCCATCAACAGCAGTCTGCCCACCTCTTTATCTCCATTGCTACCCTTATCAGTGAGTAATACTACCAGCTCTTTCCAGAAATCCACCAGCCCCAGGTGGTGGTACAGCATTGCCTTCCCCGGACTGCCTTCAGACAGCCTTGCCAACAGCAGGGCAGTCTCTGAATCCATCTCACCATCCTCCCGCCTCAGAATCTCGGCAGTTTCTTCAGATGTCAGTGAATAAAAAGGAATTGTCTGACATCTGGAAATAATGGTCTGCAACACATTTCCGGCAGAATTTGCAGTGAGAATCAGAAGATTGTTTTCAGGCGGTTCTTCCAGAGTTTTCAGCAAACTGTTGGCAGCTTCCTGCCGCATGGTGTGAACATCTTCAATGAGTACCACTCGTGTTTTTGCCTCATAAGGATCAAAAGAGAGTGTTTTAATGAGACTGCGGATCTGGTTAATTTTAATTGCACCCTTATCAGGTGAGACAATCAGAAAATCGGGATGGGATTCTGCTGCCAGTTTCACGCATGAAGAACAGACTCCACAGGCAGACAATCCATGACTGTCTTTACAATTAACTGCGGCAGCCAGTCCACGCGCAAAGAGTTGTTTACCAACACCCTCCGGACCGCGAAAGAGATAAGCATGTGCCAGACGGTCTGAGGCAAGGCTTCCGGCAAGAAGCATTTTTGACTGGTGCTGGCCGTAAAAGGGTTTACCGGCTATTTGAAGCTCTGCAGTGGGCATGAGTTGTTTAACCACTCATCTGTTAAAAAAGAGTCTGTTGGCGTCCGGCAGGTTCTGAGTTCTTGTTATTTTTTTTCTTCACCTGTTCTTCATCATCAGGCAGCGGACTGAGATACAAAAACCGCTCAAGGGATCGCTGATATTCGGTCCAATGGAGCCCCGGATCTTTCATTTTCATCCTCAGCTGCTCCATGAGATTCATTTTAGCATCAAGATCATCAAGGAAACTGAGGAGAAAAGCCTCAATGGTCATGGGAATGGCAGGGGACGCAAATTCATGCGTTCCGTGATGACTGAGTATCAAATGCTGGAGCTGTTCAAGAATCTCTACAGGAAAATCCTTGATTCTGGCAGCTTCCACAGCCACCATCTCGCTGCCCATAACCAGATGCCCTTTCAGGCGACCACGTGGAGTATAGTCGATGACAGCCAGCTCCACCTGCAGTTCTTCCACCTTGCCGATATCATGAAGCAGGGCACCGGCAATGAGAAGTGACCTGTCAACCCCGGGATAATGACCTGAAATTTTGTCAGCAAGCTGGGCAACTGAAAGGGAATGTTCCAGCAGACCACCAAGATAGGCGTGATGAATACCTTTGGCTGCCGGAGCATCCTGGAACCTCTGCCACATGGGCTCTTTTTTCAAAAAACGGTTCAGGAGCTTACGCAGGAACGGATTGTCCACTGAGGCTACAAGTTTCTGCAGCGATTTTGCCAGCACTTCCCGGTCTTTCCGGCAACTGGGAACAAAGTCAGCAAGGTCAACATCATCACTGGAGCAGGGCTGCATTCCATCGATCTTCAGCTGCAACTGTTCACGATAGGACTGAACCATGGCCTGAATACGAAGAAAATTCCCCACTGAGCAGTGCGGAAACAGCTCTTCAGCCCGGTCCCAGACAGGTCCGTTGATATCTCCGCTCTTATCCATGAGGGTGAGCTGAATGTAGGCTTTGCCAGCACGAGTCTCTGCAAGCCGTGAAGACTTCACCAGAAACAGATCGTCAATCCGTTCACCTTCCTGGAGATCCTTTATGAACTGCTGTTTTCCCATAACCATTGATTTTTCTGCAAAAACTTTAATCAATAAACATCAAACATTAAAACGAAAATTCATGCAATCGCCGTCAGCCACCACATATTCCTTGCCTTCCGAGCGCATTAAACCCTTGTCCTTTGCTCCATTTTCGCCACCACAGGCGACAAAATCATCATAACTGATGGTTTCAGCACGAATAAAACCGCGTTCAAAATCAGAATGAATCTTTCCTGCTGCCCCTGGAGCCTTGGTTCCACGGGTGATTGTCCAGGCGCGGGTTTCTTTTTCACCTACAGTAAAATAAGTTATCAACCCGAGAAGTTCATAGCCTGCGGCAATCAAACGATTCAGTCCAGGCTCTTCCATTCCCATATCCGCAAGAAACTCCTGCTGTTCTTCCACGTCAAGCTGGCTCAGTTCCTGCTCAATGGATCCGGCGATAATAACCACCCCATCCCCATCTTCTGTTGCCAGTTTATCAAGAACCTTTGTGTATTCATTACCGCTGGTCACATCCTCCTCAAGGACATTAGCCACATACAGGACAGGCTTGTCAGTGAGCAGACACATCTCTTTCAGCATCTCTATTTCCATATCACTTTCCGGAACAAGAGTTCTGGCTGAAGCTCCACCATCCAGGACATCCCGCAGCCTCTCCAGAAAGACGGCCTGGGCTTTCAGAGTCTTATCGCCGGATTTGGCCATACTCTGTGCCTTTTTAAGCCGTTTTTCCACAGTATCAAGATCAGCAAAAATCAGTTCCATGGTGATCACTTCACGGTCTCTTGCCGGATCAATGGAGCCATCAACATGGACGATATTCTCGTCTTCAAAACAGCGAATTACATGGACAATGGCATCCACCTGTCTGATGTGACCAAGAAACTGGTTACCGAGTCCTTCTCCCTGGCTGGCACCCTTTACAAGCCCTGCAATATCAACAAACTCCATCTGAGTTGCAACTTTGTTTCTGGTGTTGGCCATTTCAGCAAGAACATCGAGACGTTTGTCCGGTACCGGAACAATACCCACATTTGGCTCAATGGTGCAGAATGGATAATTCTCGGCATCAATTCCGGCTGCAGTCAAAGCATTAAAAATAGTTGATTTACCCACATTGGGAAGCCCCACTATTCCACAACGAAAACCCATATATAAACTCCTTAAAATTTCATACGATATCAGTCACATAAAAACAAAAACACGTAAACATCACGACATTGAATCCAAAATAGAATAGTATATACCCTGCCGGCAGAAAAAACGCCCCAATTTTCAACAAATCACCACCTATATCACCTGGAAGGTTGTCCATGGCTACTCAATCAATCCTCATCACCAATGTTACTCTTTTCACAGATCCTGAAAGTCCGCTTTCCAGCAATCAGTACCTTTTATGCAGAGATGAGAAAATCCACTCTTTTGGCCCGATGGAAACAATTCCTGAAGCTGGCGATGCGCTCCTCATTGACGGCACCGACAAACTGCTCATGCCCGGTTTAATCAACGGACACAATCACTGCGCCATGACTCTTTTTCGTGGCCTTGCTGATGATCTTGAACTTGGAGAGTGGCTGAACGAGCATATTTTCCCGGCTGAAGCAAAACAGGTCAATCCGGAGATGGTCTACTGGTGCACAAAACTAGCTGCTGCGGAGATGATTCTCTCAGGCACCACCACTGTGGCAGATGGTTATTTCCATGAAGATTTTGTAGCCCGAGCCCTGCTTGACTCAGGCATGCGGGCAATTCCTGCCCAGGGGATAATTGACTTCCCAGCCCCCGGGGTACCTGATCCTTCTGCAAACATCGAAGCTGCAGAAACGTTTTTAAAAAAATGGCAGGAAAAAGATGATCGCATCACTCCCGGGATTTTTGCCCACTCCCCTTACACCTGTTCACCAGAGACACTGCAACGCGCTAAGGCACTGGCCACAACATACCAGGCACCTTTTTTTATTCACATTGCTGAAAGCAGACAGGAACAGCAAATGATTATGGATCCGCAGGGAACA
Source organism: Desulfocapsa sulfexigens (assembly GCA_015662865.1). GTDB lineage: Bacteria > Desulfobacterota > Desulfobulbia > Desulfobulbales > Desulfocapsaceae > Desulfocapsa > Desulfocapsa sulfexigens_B. Next base: position 6,259 of record DQTH01000278.1, on the reverse strand, counting down.
AGTCCAATCAGACACCTCGCAGCCCTTGATCTGCTCGATGAAAAAACCATTCTCATTCACTGTGTGTGGCTCGACGATGAAGACCGAAGAATCATTGATAAAAACAAATCCGGCGTGGTCGTATGTCCGCAAAGCCACTTTAAACTGGCCTCTGGAATTGCAGCAACTTCAGACATGGATGAAATGGGAATCAGGATAGGAATTGGCACTGACGGCAGCGCCAGCAACAACAGTCTGGATATCTTCCGGGAAATGGACATTCTTGCCAAAAGTCAAAAACTGCGGACACTTAATGCCACAGCCATGCCTGCAAAACGCGTGCTCGCCGCAGCCACTGGGAACAATGCTAAAATCCTTGGACTGGAAGATCTTGGAGAGATTAAAAAAGGATTCAAGGCAGACATCATCCTTTTAGACTTGAAGCAAGCCCATCTGCAACCTTTCTATAACAGTGATTTCCTTGTCTACAGCGCAAATGGGGCAGATGTTGATACTGTTATCATAAACGGCGCAGTTGTGGTCAGAGAAAGGAAATTCCTTCCTTTTGATCTCGGGGAATGCATGGCAGAAGTACGAAAACTTGCCGCTCCTGCCGGATTATAGCAATACTTTCACAATTGCAAAGCCTCCAATCAGGAGGACAACAAAAGCAATGCAGAGCACATTAAAATAGCGGTCTATGAACTCTTTGGCAGGCTCTCCCCATTTGTGGAGAAGCCAGGCAACAATGAAAAAACGGCAGGCCCTGGCAGCAAGAGAAGCCACCATAAAGACAGGAAGATTAACCCGGGCAACTCCGGCTGTAATTGTCGTTAATTTGTACGGAAGAGGGGTCAGACCAAAGACAAAAACGATCCAGGCATTCCAGTAATCATAGACCTGGAAGAGATATTCCCCGCCCAGAGAACTGCCCATGCTGGAAAGAAGATATGATGGAAGGGCAATATCAAGCCTGCCATTGACATCCACAAGGGAAACATGGGCTACATTCTCAACGATCCATTGCCCCATGGTGTCCCAGGCAAACACACCGATCCCATAGCCAGCCAGACCGCCAGCCACTGAAGCCAGAGTACACCAGAACGCATACTTGTACCAGCGGCTGGTTGCCCCGAGTACCAGTGCAATAAGGAGAACATCAGGTGGAATCGGAAAAAAACTTGATTCTGCAAAAGAGAGTACAACAAGAGCCAGCAGACCGTACTTACTGTCTGCCCAGTGCAGCATCCATTCGTACAGCCTGCGAATCAGGCCACTCTTTTGTGGTTCTTCAGCCATTCCAGCCGTGTTCCCCTATAAGACTGACAAAACGAACACTTTCCAGGTGTCTGATCGTTATGTCTCCGTCTTTTTTGGTGAGAAGCTGCAGTTGCTGTACATCACGATCACCCACAGGAATCACCATTCTGCCGGGATCGGCAAGTTGTTCAATCAATGGTTCAGGAATTTCCGGGCCGGAAGCTGTAACTATGATGGCATCATAGGGGGCATGTTCAGGCCAGCCGAGTGTTCCGTCATCAAGTTTGGCAAGAATATTATGATAACGGAGCTGATCAAAAATTTTGCGGGCTCCTGCAAGAAGGGTATTTATCCGTTCAACAGTATATACTTTGTCGCAAATTCTGGACAGAATTGCAGCCTGATAACCGGACCCGGTGCCAATTTCAAGAACCTTTTCAGTTCCCTTTATCTTCAAAGCCTGAGTCATGGCTGCAACAATATAGGGTTGGGAAATTGTTTGATCGCCATCAATGGGAAGAGGATAATCACCGTAGGCTTGTGCCTGCATGGCATCACAAACAAACAGGTGACGGGGCACCTCAGACATGGCTGTCAGAATATTCTGGTCATCAATGCCACGGTGCAGAAGCTGCTCCTGCACCATGCGTTTGCGTGCTGTGGCAAAGCGATCTGTCACTTCTTGATCTCTTGCCAGGAATAGTCATCCTTCCACTTGAATTCATCGGCCTCAAACCCGCTGTAGCGGCATGTTTTCACGATATCACCGGACAGGGTCATAACCAGCATCTGGTATCCATCAGGATCAAACATATCACCCACAAGAGGGGCATCCTGCAGGGAAGATCTTGCCTCTTCATAATAAACCCACTCTTCCGTGGTTGGATTTATCATGCGTTTGGCATCAGGATCACCCATAAGTTTGAGAACTTCTTTACGAGTGGTATGCCCGACACTTACCATGCAGGCATCAGAAACAAGGTGGCGAACAGGGGTCTTGGAACACCCCCCTGCCAACAACATCAAAAACAACAGAGTAATAAGAAGATAAAAAGGACGAAAAGCTTTTAGCATAAGAATCTCCCGCTAAAAAGAACGGTTGAAAAATCGCAGAATTTTTAATAACAAACTCTTAAAAAGTTCAAAATCTAATATGGATTTGTAAAAAACTCCATATTAGAGGCGCGTAAAAATCAAATCATTTCGGCGTACCAAGGTACGTTGAAATGATTTGATTTTTGCAGCAACGAAGAAGATGGAGAGTTTTTACGAATCCATCAAAAAATAATACAAAATTGGTGGCTGCTTAAAAAACTTCAAGAACGAAGCTTTTTCACGGTGCCTTCAATATTTCCAACCGTTCTATAGCGTGATGGCATGCTTTTTTCAATACATAAGTGAACTAGGCACCGACAGCTTTATTGAGGATTTTGTAATTTCTCTCAACCATAACCATGGGATCCACCACAAGACCTGCCTGAATCATTGCATTATCATAAATCTGTGCTGCCACATCAGCTGCAAAAGATTCATCACTTTTCACAAGTTCAGCCAGCTGTTTGATAAGGGGGCTTGCAAGATTAATCTCAAGATTTTTCTTGCTGGCTTCCGGAGCAAGTCCTTTTTCCATTCGGCTTGCAGCCATAATACGTTCCATGGAAGATGTCATATACCCGTCAGGATTCACGATCATTGCCGGTGAATCCACCAGACGCTTGGACTCGATAACTTCAGCAACCTTGTCTCCAAGACTCTTTTTCAGCCAGGTCATAAGGTCATCACCTGCATCACTGCTCAGTTTCTCACTTTTGTCTTCATCAGCTTCAGTGTCACCACTCTTTGACAGATCCAGATCAGCACGATCAGCAGAAACCAGTTTTTTGCCGTCAAACTCACCTAAATGGCTGAGCACGAAGTCGTCAATGGGCTCCATGGTGTAGATAATTTCAATGCCCTTTTTATTAAACATCTCCACATATGGACCAGCCTCAATGGCTGCTCGGTTGGGACCATTGATGTAATAAATTTCTTCCTGCCCTTCTCCCATCCGCTCAACATACTCAGCAAATGATGTTGCCTTGCCATCCTCGGAGCGGGAAGACTCAAAACGAACCAGTTGAGCCAGTTCTTTCTGGTATTCATAATCCGAAGTGACTCCTTCCTTGAGATAGATACCAAAGGTATTCCAAAAATCGAGATAGAAATCGGAATCGCGTTTGGCTTCTTCAGCCAGGAATTTCAGAAAACGCTTGGTGATCACTTTGCGGAGTTTCATCACCAGGGCATTGTCCTGCAGCGCCTGTCGGGAAATATTAAGCGGAAGATCTTCGCTGTCCACCACTCCCTTTAAAAAACGCAGCCATTCCGGAAGGATATTTTCAGAATGCTGATCAATGAGAATTCTCTGACAATAGAGATTTACACCCGGATCAACCCGGCCAAAGCCCATGGATTCAAAATTCTCTTTGGGCACAAAAAGTACCGCATTGATCGCCAGTGGTGCATCAATGGAAAAATGGAGACGATAATGGGGTTCATCTGAAGCATTTGCAACAAATTTATAAAAATCAGTATACTCTTCATCCGTAATTTCACTTTTGGACCTGGTCCAGATGGCCTGAACCGTGTTCACGGTTTCCCCTTCGAGCTTGATGGGGAAAGGAACAAAAGTGGAATATTGTTTTATAATATTTTCCACTTTCCATTTCTGGGCATAGTCTTGGGCATCATCTTTGAGATCAATTATGATCTTGGTGCCACGATGAAGCCCCGGGCATTCTGAAATACTGAAACTGCCGCTACCATCGGAAATCCATTCGTTTCCTTCGGAGCCGTCCCAGGAACGACTCTGGACGGTAACTTTGCTGCCTGCCATGAACGCGGCGTAAAAACCAACGCCAAACTGGCCGATCAGATTTACATCTTTTCGCGCTGCTTCAGCAAGTTCTGCAACAAAATCTCCAGAACCGGAATGGGCAATGGTTCCAAGATTGGTCTCAAGCTCCGCACGAGTCATACCAATACCGGTATCGGTAATGGTCATGGTATGCTTCTTATCATCAAGCTCAATGGTCACTTCCAGCGGCACATGATCATCAAAAACATCTTTCTTGGTCAGGCTCTCATGGCGCATCTTTTCCAGTGCATCAGAACTGTTGGAGATAAGTTCACGAATAAAAATATCACGTTCTGTGTAAAGTGAATTAATTACGATATCTAAAAGTTTCTTGGTTTCTGCCTGAAACTCATGGGTTGTTGCCTTATCACTCATTGATGTATTCTCCTCTGACAAAATCTTAAAGAATGAAGGGAAAATCGTTTCACCCCAATTTCATTGCTTTTTCACTAAAAGTCGGCCAAAATGATAAGCATGCCTGCATTACTGTCAAGGCTTATGACACAGCCGGAACCTACAAAAAACATGATTTGACTATGGAAAAAATAAAAATTGATACTCTGATCATTGGAGCGGGACTCTCCGGCCTTACCATTGCCTGGAAACTCAAACAGATTCCCGGCCATTCCATTCTTCTCCTTGAAGAATCTGAGAGAGCTGGTGGAGCAATCATGAGTCATCTGGAAGGCGGATATCTTGCAGAGGGTGGACCGCACGGATTTTTGGACAACTGCGCGGAATCACAATCTCTGCTTGCTGAAACAGGGCTTGACAAAGAATGCCTCAAAGCTCCGCTTTCAAAGTTTGTCCGCTATGTGTGTATAGATGGAAAGCTCAAACTCATTCCCCAGTCACCTCCTAAAATTCTTGCAGCACCACTTATTTCACCCCTTGCAAAGCTGCGGGTTGCCGGTGACTTTTTCAAAAAACCGCTGCCAGGTGAACCTACGGTAAGCGAATGGGTAGAGTACCGTTTTGGCAAGGCACTGCTCCCCTATGTGGATGCTGTCTTCACCGGAACATACGCGGGAGACCTGGAGCGTCTGGTTATTGACGGAGTAATGCCCGGTGTACGGCAGATAGAAAAGGATTACGGGTCTATCATCTATGGACTGTTAAAAAAGATGAAGGCCGCAAAAAAACAAGGTAGCAAAAAGAAAAAAGGGCTACCGGCCATGACCAGTTTTCCAAGCGGAATGACCAGGCTGGCCGAACGCTTAGCCGAAAATCTTGGCAGCGATGAGCTGCAGACTGGTTGCAAAGCCTCAAATATCTCACGGAATCCTGAAGGCTGGAGTATTGCCACTGAAAAACAAACCATTGAGTGCCGTAATCTCGTGCTGGCATTGCCGGTAAATGCGGCCCTTTCTCTTCTCTCACCCATTGGCAGCCAGCCGCCAATGGAAAAAATCCCTGAAGCCAGGATTGTCACCATTGGCCTGGGATTTGGAGCCGGGGCAAGTCTGCCTCCGGGCTTTGGTTACCTGACGCCTGAAAGCGAACAACGATTTTGCCTGGGTGCACTCTTTTCCTCAAATATGTTCCCCGGTCGTGCCCCAAAAGATCATATCCTCCTCGAAGCCCTTGTTGGCGGCCGCAGACATCCGGAACGCCTGGAACTTGATGACGCCACCCTGATTAAAGAGGCAATACAGGATCTGCAGCAGCTTCTCAAACTTCCCAACCCGCCGGATTATGCTAGAGTTATTCGTCCACGTGGCGGAATCCCGCAGCTGGAAAAGGGTTACCCCTCACTGCTCAAGTGGAGAAACGACCTGATGAAAGAGGAAAATGGATTATATGTTACAGGTTTTGGCTGGGAAGGCATTGGGCTCAACGATATGATCAAAACCGCCTTTCGGGTGAGTGAGGCCATCAAACAAGGTGAGCAGGATACAGGGGAAGAAGAGGCAGAACTTAAAAAAGTTTACTTTTGACCTTTAAAAGACACAACCGCGCTCAGAAGAAAAAAATCTTTATCAGCCCCGCGCACCAGCCTGACACATACCCACCGGTCCCTGACCAGAACTAACTAGTGCTTGACCGAAAAGCAATTAATCACGAAATTACAAGCTGTTACAGTCAGGTAATCTCGTGAAGATTTTCATGGTTTCAATTTTAACG
>DQTH01000183.1 GCA_015662865.1 Desulfocapsa sulfexigens | reverse complement strand
GCAGCAGTCTTGAATTGCATTTTTACGAATAATAACTGCCTGGCGTAAAAGGCTTAATCGAATTTAGCTTTTTCTCAGGCTCGACTACATAAGCGTTTCAAATGAAAGCCTCGTATCTCAAACTCCATGAACAGGGAGAACTCCAGAAAAGAATAAGACACGCCAGGGAGCTCCTGACACCCTGTAGACTTTGCCCACGCCAATGTGGGGTGAATCGACTCAATGGAGACGAAACAGGAATCTGTGGTACCGGAGCAAGAGCCATGGTGGCAAGTTTTGCCCCCCATTTTGGAGAAGAATCCCCGCTTGTCGGAACAGGAGGCTCCGGAACCATTTTTTTCAGCCACTGCAATCTTCTCTGTATCTTCTGTCAAAATTATGAGATCAGTCACTGCCATGATCATGGGAAAGGTAGAGAAAACGATCCGCAGCAGCTGGCAGGGATCATGATAAAACTGCAGGAACAGGGCTGCCATAATATCAATTTTGTCACTCCGTCCCATGTTATCCCGCAGATCATTGGAGCCCTGCCATTTGCCATAGAAAAAGGTCTTTATCTTCCACTTGTGTATAACAGCAGCGGATATGATTCCCTGGAAAGCCTGGAGCTTCTGAAGGATATTATTGATATCTATATGCCAGACTTCAAATTCTGGAACCCGGAACATGCCAAACAATACGCCCATGCCCATGATTACCCGAAATTTGCGCGACTTGCCCTGAAAGAAATGTATGAGTAGGTCGGCGACCTTGTTATCGACAACCATGGCCTTGCCCGGCGAGGTATTTTAATCAGGCACCTGATAATGCCTGGTTGCCTTGATGAAACTGAAGAGATTCTCAAATTTATTGCCCGGGAAATTTCATTGGACAGTTATGTGAATATCATGGATCAGTACCATCCCTGCGGCAAGGCCCATGAAGTTGAGGTTCTGAACAGGACAGTTAGCAGTGAGGAATATCAGAGAGCCATGCAGATGGCAAAACATGCAGGGCTTACGCGTCTTGAGAAGAAAGATTTCTCTTTTCTTCTCAAAAAACTTGGCATTATTTAAGGGTTGAGAAAACAGTTTTCAGTCACGGATTCAGGCAGAGAAAAACAGCAACTCTTTGTCCGAGCAACTTCTTGCATATTTTATGACTTTTTCCGAATACCTCCCAAGATCAAGGAGAGATTCAAATCCAGTATTATAGGCACTTTCTGCAATCTTTCCAGTATGTTTAAGAATAAGGAGCATCAGAAGACTGTTTACAAAGGGAATCCTGTTGTTCAGGTAAAACCTTGCAGCAGCGCCGTCATCGGTAACCACAAAATCACCGTGCCCCGCAAGAAAGAGCAGTAAGGTATCTCGTTCCCCTCTATCCAGCTTCTGTAAAGGGACATCATCAGTAGTCAATGACAGTTGCTTTGCCAGAGGCATGATTTTCAGCAACTTTTCCTGCAGCAGTTTTTTATACTCTCCTGAACCTGGTAATCTATTTCGAGTGATTTCATCAAAAACAGAATCCGACATCAGGACAGAGTAATTTTGTGCAACAGTTATATGAAAACCGGCCTTGGCAAGAAGGATAGCAGAAGAGGCATCGAGAAGGATTGTCTTGTGCAGTTGCTGTTTTTCAGGGTTCATCTTTGCAATGCCAGGATTGCCTTGTTATTTTCAGTGAATACCAGTGATAGATAATGGTATGGACCGGAATATGCTTCAAACCGTCCACCCGTGATAAACTCGTAAAAAGTACTCCATTCCGTCATTCCCGCGTAGGCGGGAATCCAGAACGTATTGAAATGATAATATTTACGCCTGCGCGGGAATAACGGAATGGAAAAGAAATTATGTTTTTGCTAGTCCACCAAACGTGGTTTCAATATATGAACTCATCTTAGCAGAACAACAGATATTATGATCCGATTATTTGTATCAATTGATCCACCGCGGGACATACGGTCATATATTAAGTATCTGGGAAGAGGTATTCCTGGAGCACGTCTGACACCTGAAGAACAGCTTCACCTGACATTGCATTTTCTGGGGGAAGTGGAAGGAACAATGTTCAAAGATATTCGGGAGGCCCTTCTGAATGTGAAAAAGGATCCGTTCTTACTCCAGGTGAGAGGAGTCGGTCATTTTCCACCACGCGGCAATCCAAAGGTTATTTGGGCAGGAGTAAGCTCAACCGAAGATCTCATACGTTTACAAAAAGCCATAGGTAAAGAATTGCATGCATGCGGAGTAGAGCTGGAAAAAGGAAAATTCAGCCCTCACATCACCCTGGCACGTCTCCACAACAGTCCATTGCAAAGGGTGATTGAATTTCTTGCCGGGAACAGTTTTCTGACAAGTCCGTCATTTACCGTTGACAGTTTTCATCTCTACTCAAGCCAACTTGGCAGAAATGGCGCGCACCATATTCTTGAAGAGAGTTATCCGCTTGGTGACACGATACTCTGATTAATCTAGCCTTTGGCTAATCTATCGTATTTCGTTGGAATCCACGTAAGCGTAGGCACTATGCTTGTGGATTGATTCAAAGCTTTCCACACTTGCAGAAAACCAGGTGATCCTGGGGTCATCAAGTGCTGATACGGCTACTTTTCTTACCACATCCTCAACAAACATGGGGTGTTCGTAGGCCCTTTCAGTAACAAATTTTTCATCAGGTCGTTTGAGCAGGGCCCAGAGTTCACAGGATGCAGATTCTTCTATCAGGCGGATAAGATCTTCCACCCAGATGAATTTTTTAAATTTTACATTTAAGGTGACTTCTGCACGCTGGTTATGTGCTCCTGCTTCACTTATTTCCTTGGAGCATGGGCAGAGTGTGGTTATGGGAACTATAACGGAAAGGATAAATTCATTGCTAGTCCCGAGTTCACCGATGAAACTGCATTCATATTCCATGAGGCTGCGGGTTTTTGAGACAGGGGCCTGTTTTTCAATGAAATAGGGAAAAGACATCACCAGTCTTGCACTTTCTGCACGCAATCCCTCTTTTACTTCGGCCAGAAGCTCAGGAAACATGGTGACACTCATCTCATCCATATACTTATTCAGAACAGCAGTGAAGGTGTGGACACAACTGTCACTGTACTCGCCGGGCATACTGACCTGGAGAGAAACAGTGGCGCCACTGTTTTGCAGACCACCGGTCTTTTCACGGATACGGACAGGTATTTGTATGTCTTTAATTCCGACAGACTGAATTTTCATGGAAGATATTTTATCTCAGCTGGGTGGAATCCCGTACTCCAAGAGAATTGTAAATTTCAAGAGTTGCTTCTGAAGAATTGAGGGTAAAGAATTGAACTCCACGTACATCATTGTCTATAAGGTCCCTGATCTGCTCAGTTGCCCAGTGAATTCCAACTTTTTCCACATACTCATCGTTCTCGGCGCGATATGCTGCTTTTAAGAGCCGGGCAGGGATTCTGGCACCTCCTGCCAGTTCTGCTGTTCTTATCAACCCGCTTTTGGTGCTCACCGGCATGATCCCGGCGATGTTCGGGACATGAATGCCTGCAAGTTCACATCTTTCACAATAATCATAAAAGTCACGATTATCAAAAAAAAGCTGGGTGACAATGTAATCAGCACCAGCATCAACTTTAGCCTTTAAATAATCAATTTCCTGAAGGCGATTGGGTGTGTCGGGATGACCTTCAGGAAAACCTGCGACGCCAACACACATCTCAGGGAAATGTTTCTTAATATAAGAGACTAGATCAGCCGCGTAAGTAAAACCGTCTTTGGGTTGTACAAAATCTTCTTCACCAGCTGGTGGGTCGCCACGAAGGGCCAGGATGTTCTGAACCCCGGCATCCTGATATTGTTCGAGAATAGTGTGTATTTCCTCTCTGGTACTCCCCACACAAGTAAGGTGGGAAACAACAGTAATATTTGTCTGCTCCCTGATCCGTAAAACCAGATCATGGGTTCTGTCCCTCGTGGTTCCGCCTGCTCCGTAGGTAACACTTACATAGGAGGGCCCCAGTGGCATAAGGTTGGAAATGGTCTGCAGCAGACGATCAGCAGCTGCATCTTTCTTTGGCGGAAAAAACTCAAAACTGAAAGTCGTCTTATGACTTTCAAGAAGATCTTTGACAAGCATGGTAATCCTTCTTTCTTTTAATGGAATTAGAGGGCATAATTTTGATTGCACTCTTTACACTTTTTCCTGCTTTTCGACAAGTTGCAATTGAGTATCAACTTCCTTTTGCGGCTGACTCCTGCATCTTTTTATATGAAATTCTCTTATTTCAGTGTAAACTGAGCACTTCATCAAAATCATTGGTATGGATTTTAAGAGGCAGATATTAATGGAAGAGAGGCGGGAACAGGTCAGGATCGATAAATGGTTATGGGCTGCCAGATTCTTTAAAACACGCAGCCTTGCTGCAAAGGCAGTGAGTGGCGGGAAAGTATATAAAAACGGACAGAGAACCAAACCTGCAAAAGGGATTGCCGTTGGCGATGAGCTCAAAATTCACAAAGGTGAAATGGAACAGATTGTCACTGTTCTCGGGCTCTCGATCAGAAGGGGCCCGGCAGTGGTCGCCCGAACCTTATACGAAGAATCAGAACAATCCATTAATGACAGGGAAGAGAAACGAAAAATGCGTTCTCTTTTTTATGCCGGACAAAGCATGCCAGCCAAAAGGCCCGGCAAAAGAGATCGGCGAAAAATAAGGGATTTTATCCGTAAAGGCGAATAACTACGAAAAAGAAGGAAGAGAAAATGAGCAAAATTGAGAGAGCATTAATCAGTCTGACTGACAAATCAGGAATTGAAGGCTTTGCCAAAGAACTTGCAGACCTTGGTGTGGAAATTTTATCCACAGGCGGTACTGCTGCTAAAATCAGGGAAGCAGGTATTAATGTTATGGATGTTTCAGAGTTCACTGGTTTTCCTGAAATGCTTGATGGTCGTGTAAAAACCCTTCATCCTAAAGTTCACGGTGGTATTTTGAATCAGCGCTCAAATGCTGATCATCAGAAACAGTGTGCTGAACACGGATTGAAAAATATCGATCTCATCGCCGTTAATCTCTATGCCTTTGAAAAGACTGTTGCTGATCCCAACTGTTCACTGGGAGATGCCATTGAAAACATCGATATTGGAGGCCCGACCATGCTTCGCGCCTCTGCCAAAAATTTTCATGATGTAACTGTGATTGTCGATCCCGCAGATTATCCTCAGGTACTTAAAGAAATGAAGGAAACCGGAAATACCACTCTGAAAACAAGATTTCGTCTCGCTGCAAAAGTTTTCAAACTTACCTCCACTTATGACACCACTATCTCAAACTGGCTCGAGAAAGTGGATGTGGACAGCAACGACTATTTCAAATAGAGGGGAGCTGATATGCTGAAAATGGCGGTGCTGCTTTCCGGATCCGGACGAACCCTTGATAATTTTCACGAGAGAATAAAAAAAGGAAGTCTGCAGGCAGATGTGCAGGTGGTGATTTCCAATGTTGGAGATGCACTTGGTTTGACCAAGGCGAAGAATTACGGTTATCCTGCTTTTCATGCTTCCAGCAATGATGAAATCAATAATATTTTGAAAGATTATGATGTCGATATTATAGCTCTTGCAGGATTCCTTAAACTTTATCAACCGCCTGAAGCATTAAAAAAAGCTGTGATCAATATCCATCCTTCGCTTATTCCGGCATTTTGCGGGGATGGATTTTATGGCTCCAGAGTCCACAAAGCAGTCAAAAAAAGGGGTTGTATGGTTACTGGCTGCACCGTGCATTTTGCCAATGAAGTTTATGACGAAGGCCCTATTATTTATCAGCAGAGTGTGGCGCTTGACTATTCCGATACTCCTGATGAAATAGCAGATAAAGTATTTGCTGCAGAATGTGAAGCTTTTCCTGAAGCATTAAACAGAGTTAATGCCAGGGGTATTGATTTTTTCTGGAACAGGGTGAGGGATTGATGATGGAAAGCAGTATTCTTTTAAATGAAGACGAAATAGCTCTTGCTATAAACCGCATCAGTCTGCAGGTTCTTGAGAAAAATCAGAAGCCTGGCAATCTGGCCATTGTCGGTATTCACACCTGTGGCGTTTACATTGCCCAGAGAATCCGATCCTACATCGAGAGACAGACTTCCAAGCTTGTTCCTTACGGCAGCCTGGATATCAATCTTTACCGTGATGACTGGAGTCTTATCACTCAAAATCCTGTGGTGAAAACCACAGACATAGGGTTTGATGTGGAAGGTAAAGAGATCATTCTCGTTGATGATGTACTGTTCACCGGCAGAACCATCCGTGCTGCCATGGAAGCTCTGATGGATTATGGAAGGCCACACAGTGTTCAGCTTGCCATATTGATAGACCGGGGAGGTCGGGAACTGCCCATTCAGGCTGATTATGTCGGCCTTAACACCACAGTTCGCTCTGATGAAAAGATTCAGGTTATGCTGCAGGAACAGAGCGGCAAGGATCAGGTTATTCTGGAAAACAAACTCTGATACTTTAAAATATCAACTCATTCTTTGTATGGAATAGCTGCACTTGATACTGTTTATTGCTATGCCCTTAGAAAAAAACGCTTTATCCGTCATTCCCGTGTAGACGGGAATCCAGAACCTATTGAAACAACAACATTCCCACTTCCATGGGAATGTAAAAATTAATCATAAAATAAAAAGAAAAACTAATGGAACTCCTGGCACCCGCTGGAAACACAGAAAATTTTCTTGCGGCCATGGAGGCAGGTGCTGATGCTGTCTATGTTGGTGCGCCCTCAATAAATGCCAGGAATCTTGCCCGTGATCTTCGTTTTGAAGAAATCTTTTCCATGGTGCAGTATTGCCGTGAAAATGGAAAAAAAATCTATCTGGCTGCAAACAGCCTGGTCCGTGAGCAGGACCTTCCCCAGGCAATAGAAACCCTCGCCATGCTTGAGGCCATGAACACAGACGGCCTCATTGTTCAGGATCTTGGTATTGTTCGCCTGATTCGTGAACACTTCCCAGCTATCCCCTTGCATGCCTCTACTCTTCTTTCTGCAAACAATTCACAATCGTTACACGGCTTTCAGACTTTAGGCTTTGAGAGAGTAGTGCTTGCAAGGGAACTGACCCTGAAAGAAATAGAAATCTTATGCTCCAAAAGTGATATTGAAATTGAAGTCTTTGTTCATGGAGCCATGTGTTTTTCCTACTCCGGGCTCTGTCTGTTTTCCTCATTTCTTGGTGGAAAAAGTGGATTACGTGGTAAATGCGTTCAACCCTGTCGTCGTCATTACAGCTGGACGGGTAAAAGAGGTGGTAAATCTTCTTCCAAACACAAATCCAGATCAAAAACCGGTGCACAGACCGGTAAGGGCCAGTATCTTTTTTCCATGAACGACCTTTCGGCCCTTGAAGCTGTGCCTGCTCTTCAAAAAGCTGGAGTTGCATCTCTTAAGATAGAAGGCCGTCTCCGCTCAGCCCATTATGTTTCTCATATTGTAAAGGCTTACAGGCTGGTCATGGATGCTAGTCCTGAAGATTTTTCTGAAGCACTCACTCACGCGACACATTTAAGTAACAGGGCCATGGGGCGCAAAACCTCTTCGGGGTACTTTTTCTCTCCACAACCAGCCAACGCCATCACACCACATCATTCCGGGAACATGGGAGATTACCTCGGCAGGCTTGGGAGTGTGAAAAGTTTTGAAGACAGATTGTATGCCAGGCTGACCCTGAAAGAAGAATTGGCAGCAGGCGACAGGTTACGTTTGCATGGTGAGCCATCAGGGGAACGATTTTCCTTCACTTTAAAAGAAATTCGTCATGGCAATAACGAAGTGGACGAGGCAAAAGCTGGAGACAAGGTGCAACTTCTCGTGCCTGACTGGGAATTTCATACAAACTCAACTGGCAACCGTGTCGATGTATATAGAGTGGATGTAAAAAAAGAAGGTTTAAGCACCCAAAAAAGGCTTCCAGATCTTAAACAAAGCAAACTTCTGCTTGAAGAATTCCGCAGGGAAAAAAGAGCTTATATAGATGAAGTTCTGGGTAGGGTTGCCTCTCCACTTGAAGATTCTGAATTGCCGGATAGTAACATTCCACGTAAGTATTTTGGAAAAAAAGCAGGAAAACCATCAAAAAAAATCAAACTTCCACTTGATTTCTGGCTACGCCTGGATAGCGCAAAGGCCCTATACAAGACATTTCCGTTTGTTCCAAACCGTTATCTGTTGCCTGTCAACAAGTCCAACATGAGCCAGGTTGGGCAGTTAAAACGATTTCTTGGCAGAAGAGTTCGGGATCTTACATGGTGTCTGCCTCCGATTCTGTTTGAGGGAGAACAGGTTAGGTTGAATAAGCAGATACAGCTGCTTATTCGCTCAGGCTTCAGGAGTTTTCAGCTTGGCCACATCACCCAGTTTACGTTTTTTCAGAAATCACAACGAGTATACCTTTCTTCTGATTACACGGTTAATCTGCTCAACAGTCAGGCTGTAACCATGATGGAAGAGGGTGGAATTGAAGAAGCTCAGCTATCCATTGAAAGTGACCGGAAAATACTTACCGAACTCATTGCCAGATATCGCAGGTATCACAGTGAGCTTAAGCTCGGACTTACCGTATACGGGGCCCCTGCACTTTTTACAGCAAGACTTGATCCCGAACACTTTAATTATAATAAAAGCTTAAAAAGTCCTAAAAATGAAGAGTTTGTTCTGCTTAAAAAAGAAAATGTAACGGCAACGGTTCCAGTGCGGCCTTTTTCCCTGCTGCCATATTTGCATGAACTAAAAGGAGAGGGGCTTGATTATGTTGTGGTTGATTTGAGCAACCTGCAGACAGGAAAAAAAGAGATGGAAGAGCTGGCTGCAAGGTTAAGTGGAACCGGCAAATATTCAAAGCTTCCGACTTTTAACTATTTGGGCAGTCTGGAGTAAAAGCTATAATAAATCTGATTACGTATGAAACTCAGCCAACTTCATATGGTGAAGACATAAGGAATTGGTAAAACAAAAGAATTACAAGTGATCGTGGTGGTGTCAT
>DQTH01000184.1 GCA_015662865.1 Desulfocapsa sulfexigens | reverse complement strand
GTAGATTGGCAATTCAAGACAGATGACGCTCGCATTAAGCTAAAGCGACTTTATCCGAAACTTTAAATTATACTGTGTACTAGTCCTGTTTGTTGTTTTACAGGATACGCATGACCAGACTGCCAACCCCCTGTTTCACAAGGGAGAGCTTCCGGGCCAGTCCATAAGAAAGGTCCACATCTCTGCCTTCCACGTATGGTCCCCTGTCAGTAACAACAGCCTGAACCATTTCTCCTGTAGTTGTATTTTTCAGTTCAACCTTTGTTCCCAATGGAATTTCTTTGTGGGCGATGGTTGCGGCGTTCATGTCGTAGATGTCACCATTGGCCATTGGTTTTCCGTGAAAATCCTTGCCGTACCAGCTGGCCACCACGGGTTTCTCTTCACCACTTTTGGGAAGTGTAATTTTTATTTTCTGTCCGATCTGCAGAGACCTTGGGTCAGTGATTCCGTTTTCCGTCATGATATCTTTCACATGGGCGTGATATTTTTTTACAGCAAGATCCCAAAGAGTTTCTCCGGGCTGGAGAATATGTTCTGTTACCTGTTCCTGTGTTGCTTTTTGTTCATGCTGTGGCTGAGAAGTAATTGGGAGTGTCTCATCCATGAACATAATTTTATGTTGTGTTCTGGGGATGGATATCGGTTGAGAAGTTGAAACCACTGGTGCTTGTTGCTGCTCAGCTTTCTGCAGTGATTTCTGAAAAGAGTTATCCAGGTTTATGGTTGCCCCTTCCTTAAGGAACCAGTTACCATTATTTGTTGAACGGCCGATTGCATCCGGATTGTTTTTGCGCAGTGTCGCCCAGTTTGTATTGAACTGCCTGGTAACACCGGCTATGGTGTCGCCTTTTTGCACCTGATATTCAAGCATACGTTGCCTCCTGTTTCATTGTCGGTAGCAAGTTTTACGCCATGCGATTATCCTTGTGAGTATGCGATGTTTCTGGAGACGCGGGTGTGTCGCTTCCTTTCTCTCTTTCTTTTCGTCATACTTTTGACATATGTTGAGGATTATTTTACGTAGCCTTCTTTAAAAGATGAGAGTCCATAGGCTCTGTGTATTTCTTCAGATGAGGCGTTGCAGCCGCTGAACTGCAAGACAACTTTTTCCCTTTCAGTTTTTTCCCCAGCTTTATTGCAGCCATGAGCGTTGCTCCTCCTGCTCCTTCAACAAAATTGTGTGTGTAATAACCTGCCAGCGCAATTCCTTCATATATTTCTGCTTCAGATAAAACGATAAAATCTTCCAAGGCATCCCTGTAAATGGCAAAAGGGATTTCATAACCTGTTCCTGTGGCAAAACCACCGGCAAATGTTGAGTTGGATGCAGATTGTATTGTTCCGGATTTCCAGGACAGATAGGCTGCATTGGAGTTCTCCGCCTGGACAGCATAGATCGCGATATCAGGATTAATGCTTTTTAGAACCGTTACAGCGGCAGCAGCTTCGCTTCCTGCGCCAATGGGAACAATAACAGCATCAAGATCCGGTAACTCTTCTATTATTTCCAGAAATTCCGTGCCGACACCGTTGATCAGGTGGGGCTCGTTGGCAGGGTGCACGTAAAATAAATTATTTTTTTGCACGATTTCCTCCACTGCCTTTGACGCTTCTTCAAATGTTGTCCCGGCTTCCAGAAGCTGTGCTCCGGCAGCCAGAATTTTTCTGTTTTTTGCAGGGTTATTATTTTTTGGGACCACGATTGTGGCATCAAGCCCGAACCAGGAAGCTGTTGCAGCAACAGAAATCCCGTGATTTCCGGTTGAAAAAGTTGCAACACCTGTTATGCCGGCCTGTTTCAAGTGATGCATCACATTGATTCCACCGCGTACTTTGAAGGTGCCTGTGGGATTGTGATTTTCATGTTTGATATGGATTTCGGCGTCCAGGATACTGGGCAGTTCAGCATAATGCGTCAGCTGTGTGGGAAGCAGATATTGATGGACAATCTTTTTTGCCCGTAACACTTCAGTGAGGGATATAGGAAGATTCTCTTGTTTGGGCATGATCGATTCTTTATGCAATAACAGGTGAGTTGTGAGAGCTGGATTTCTGTTTTCTGCGTCCCATGGCTTTTGGGAAGAGACTGAGATCAGTATGGGGAAGGAAAGTGGATGCCATGTAGTGATCCTTGAATGCTGAAATTTCTGAAAGTTCAAAACTGGTCATTTTTCGAACAACATTTACCACGTCCTGCCGAATATGATTGGACAGCTCACTCATCCAGGCACCCATGAGTGAACCATTTCCCACGTAAACGATCTTATCAGGATCAACTTCCGGGAGAAGCCCCACGGTCATGGCACTGTCAAGGTCAATGTAGGATCCAAAACCTCCGGCAAGGATGATCTGTTCCAGATCACTCACCTGGAGACCGACTTGTTCAAGGAGGGTAAAAACTCCAGCGAAAATAGCTCCTTTTGCCCGGATAAAGTTGTCTATGTCCACTTCGTTCAAGACAATATCATGGTCTGCCGCACATTCATCCTCCCAGGCCAGTACATATTCGCGTCCGTTTCGGCCCTCCCTGATGCGCGGTGTGTCAAGATCGTTAAACTTTCCATCCTGGCTCAGGACTCCATGTTCAAACAGCGTTGCCGCGATGATGAGCAGACCTGATCCGCAGATGCCAAGGGGAGCTTTTTCACCCTGGGTGATATTCATCGGTTCCAGAGTTTCCGGGTTCAGGCTGAAGTCGCTGATGGCTCCATCCACTGCCCGCATGCCATGGGTGATTCCGCCTCCCTCAAAGGCAGGACCGGCAGAACAGGCCGCACAGGCAAGCCACTCCCGATTGCCAATGACTATCTCCGCATTGGTTCCAACATCAATAAACAGAGTGAGAAGTTCTGTCCGGTACATACCGGACCCCATGACACCAGCCACAATGTCCCCGCCAACGTAACTCGAAATTGCCGGGAAAAGCAGGGCCACGCAGTGGTGGGGCAGTTCCAGATGCAGATCCGTGGCATGCAGGGGAGGAACAAATGTTGAGACCGGCACATAGGGAGAACGCCTGATATTGTCCGGTTCCAGTTGCAAAAGCAGGTGAGTCATGGTTGTGTTGCCGGCAATGGTGATTGAGTTTATTTCATCCCTTGTGATCGCCCCTTGTCCGCAGCCTTCGGGAGGTACTGCCTGTTTCAGCATGTTTTTGATGATTGTATTTATGGCATCAACCACCAATTCCTGCATCATGCTCAGCCCTTTGGGTTTTTCAGCGTAGATAATTCTTGCTATGACATCCTCTCCATAACTCATCTGGGGGTTGTAACAGGAATCTTTGGCCAATATTTCACCACTGTGGAGATCGATTAAAACTCCATGGATGGTTGTGGTTCCAATATCAACGGCCAGTCCAAAGTTTCGGTGGTCCCATCTGCCGGGCTGGATGTTGAGTAGAAGGCTTTTGGATTTGTCATTAACAGGTTGCTCAAGGGTGACTGTGACCAGAAAATCTTTTTCACGCAAAGTACGTCTGATCTTACGCATTACGGTCAGACCGGTGACCAGCCGATGTTTGTTATGCTGGTCGGCAAGACCCTGAATAAGACGACCAAGATCAGCCCGGTTATCGTGGACATCAGGTTTTGAAAGCTCCATGCACAGCTTTTCCACTGGCGGGTAGAAAATATCCTCTTCCTTGAGGTCATCGATATTAAATACATGCATGCGGGCATGATGCCTGAGCGGGATGTCGGTGGCCAGTCCCCCTTTTTGCCTGCCTGATTCTTCAGGTATCCGCACTGTGACGTCCTGGCTCACCGTGGCAATGCAAGCCTGGCGATAACCCCGATTATAGTCTTCCTCTGTGAGTTTTTCGCTTGTGCCGCCAGTGAGATCTCCTTCTTCAAGAAGCACACGGCATTTACCGCATACACCGGCCCCGCCACAGGACGCATTGATATGGAGGCCTGTTTTCCTGGCAGCCTTGATTAAGCTGGTACCATTTTTTACCCTGATGCTTTTATTTGCCGGAAGAAAAGTTACAGTACAGGTGGCAGTAGTTTCATTCATTGATGTACTCGTAATAAGTTGAAATCTAAGATGGATTTGTGAAAAACTTCATATTCGAGGCGCGGAAAAATAATATCATTTCAACGTACTAGGGTACGTTGAAATGATATTATTTTTGTAGCAACGAAGAAGATGAAGAGTTTTTACGAATTCATCATTTATTGAGCAAGCTCCATTACATCCATTGTTTTTAACTGGCTCAGACTGAAAACCGGGCCGTCCATACAGATCATTTTTCCATCAAGATGGCAGTGACCACACGTGCCCATGCCGCATTTCATATGACGCTCAAGGGTGGTGAAAATTGCCTCATCACCACAGCCCATATCTGAGAGTCGGGCAATAACAAAACGGATTATGACAGGCGGTCCGCAGACCAGGGCTGTTGTATTATCTGTTATTTTATAGTGAGGGAGCAGGTCGGTAACCAGTCCCACATTTCCCTGCCAGTCGCTGTCTGCTTCATCCACCGTGAGTCTGCAATCCACTCCCTGTGCCTGCCAATTGCTGATGGCTTTTTGAAAGGCGATATCTGAAGGAGTTCTGCTGCCGTAGAGCAGAGTGATGCTCTGTACGGCGTCTTTTTCATGGCTGCTTTGAAAAAGGCAGTAATCAATAACACTTTTCAGCGGAGCAAGGCCAATACCGCCGGCCACAAAGAGGAGATCCCGGTTTGCAAAATTTTCCAGGGGAAAAGGTTTGCCCAGGGGACCGCGTACTCCCACCTGATCATCTGTTTTCATCCCGTGTATAGCACCCAATGTTGTTGACTTAAGCATCCCTCTTAGATCGTCAGGTTCTTGATTTTTGCCTCTGCCCATTTATTGAGTGGACGTTTACAGACCCTGGGC
>DQTH01000027.1 GCA_015662865.1 Desulfocapsa sulfexigens | reverse complement strand
CTTTGCTATTGAATGTGTGATTTTACCATCACCGCAACCAATATCAAGTAAATGTTCATTTCCTTTTAACGCTAATTTTTCAAGTAATTCATTAGCCCATGATTCTTGAGCAGATGAATTATTAGCGTAATCTTTAGCATTCCATTTGTTAGTATTCATGCTCATATTTTCATAATTTGTGGTTTATAATTTAGAGGCATAACTAAGAGCGTTTTATCATTCGTCCCGCCATTGCAAAACACTCTTCCTCGGATATTTCCCGGAACCGTGCTGCCTGCTCAGTCCTCTGATCGAAGAAGCGGGATGTTTGATAAAATGTTGTTGGACTGAGGCGCGGACACCTGGGAAAGCGATTGTTGGTCCCTATGGGTTTTGTTTATAACCTTTTGGAACTCTGAAGTAAATACCAAAGCAAGAACTGCTTTGATGGACAGCGTTGGACAGGCGGTGCCGTTTTGCCGAAACGACTGGGGGACAGGACATTGTTTATCTGTTTTTCAGGAAAAAAATTCGTCGTTTGATGTTTCTGCTCCTTGTGCCCCTGGAAAAGGACGCACCTCTCCTAAGGGTAGGTCAAAATACAAAAATGAACCGGCTCCTCCTACTCAGCCACTGTTCAGAGAGGGAATTTCACATAAATAACCCATAAGCCCCTGCTTGCAATGTGGGCAGAGCAAAATATCTCGCCCGGTCAGGCGAAACACTTTTTCCCGGGTCGTCTCCTGGATATAGGCCCGAACCTCCATGTACTTTCCGATCAATCTGCGGATTAGGAGCACGCATTTCTTCTTGCAGATATTAGCCAGAAATCCATAATATCGAATCTTCATGAAACCTCTGGGCAGAACATGGAGAAGAAAGCGGCGGATAAATTCCCCGGCCTCAAGGGACATTGTTTTTGTCTCGTTATTATTGCTGCGGTCTTTATAGGTAAAGACAACCTCACCGTTGTCAATTGACTTGATTCGGTGGTTGGAGATGGCAATGCGGTGGGTATACCCTCCAAGATAGTCAAGAACCTGTTCCGGCCCGGCAAAGGGCTTCTTGGCATAGACTATCCAGGTTTTTCCCCTGGCCTTTTCTATCAGTTCAGCACCGTTTTTGGGGACAACAAGTTGATCCAACCTGCTCTCGACCATGGAAAGATATCTTTTCTTAAACTCCTTGGCCAGAGATTCAACCCGAAAGAGGAACTTGTCGTTGCTTGCAATCCATCGCCTGCCGTCAAACGAGAGAACACCGGCGGGAACAAGGCAGTGGATATGAAAATGATCTATCAAAACCTGGCTCCAGGTGTGCAGGACGGTGAGTATGCCTGGTTTGCCTTCAAGCTTCCATTGGGGATCGGCGGCGAAGGCAAACAGAGTTTCTTTTACGGCTGCAAACAAGCAGGTGAGCAGTTCCCTGCGATTGGCAAGGATAAATGGGTTCAGCTCATGGGGCAGGGTGAAGACCAGGTGAAAGTACCCGCAGGGCAACAGTTCTTCCCGTCGTTTATCCAGCCATTCCTCCTTGGTCAGAGTTTGACATTTCGGACAGTGTCGATTGCGGCAGGAGTTGTAGCTGTTTCTGATGGTGCCGCAATGGTCACATACTTCACTATGACCGCCAAGCAGCGAAGTTCTGCAGGCCATGATCGCTGCCATGACCTTACGCTGGTCATCATTCATTCCATGGGTTTTCTTATACTCCTCACCATAGCGGCGGAATATATCAGCTATCTCGTATTGCGGCCTCATGCCTCACCTCCGGAAGGATAAATCAGCTCCAGGGGGCTGGTGATCTTGCTCAGGTAATCGGGTGAGAGATGAATATACTTACAGGTTGTTTTTATGGAGGAATGGCCCATGCATCGCTTGATGACATAGAGTTCAACTCCATCATCGAGCAAATGGGAGGCGAAGCAGTGCCTCAGGGTGTGTATTCCACGGCCTCTGGTAACCAGAGCTTTTGCCTTGGCTTTGTAGTAGATATGCTGGGCCGTGCCGATGGCCATGGGTTTCTTTTTGTCCCGGCCAAAAAATAACCATTCTCCAGGTCGGTAAGCCCGCCAGTAGGTACGCAAAAGTTCAAGGCAGCTTGGAGACAACACTGTACATCTCCCTTTACGCCCTTTTCCCTCTTCTACCCGAATCATCATCCGGCTTGACTCGATATGCTCAGGCCTGAGCATGACGGCTTCACTGACGCGAAGCCCGGAACTGTATATCGTTGCCAGCAGTGCCCTGTGTTTCAGGTTACTCGGGGCCTTCAATAACCCGGCAACCTCCTTCCTGCTCAGCAGCATGGGTATTTTTTTGGTTCGTGGCCGGGGTGGAATGGAAAACTCCGATTCGCTACGACCGAGGTATTCCCGGTAGTATTTTTTCAGACCACAAAAAAGAACATTGCAGCTGGACCAGGCCAGTCGTTTATCCTGAATGCAGTAGAGCAGGTAATCCTGAATCTGATCATTGGTCAGTTCTTTCGCAGCCTGATGGTTGTGATAGGATGGACCGCTCCGCTCGCAAGCTCGCTTTACAGCGGTCCATCCTATCCCGGCTGTCGAGTAAACTCGAACG
>DQTH01000126.1 GCA_015662865.1 Desulfocapsa sulfexigens | reverse complement strand
GATGTTCAAGCTCTCTTCAAAGGAAAGCTGTGCTTTATCCCATTGTCCCATTGCCTTTGCCGTATTCCCGACATTATCCAGTGAAACAGAGAGATCCCGCAAGGCCTCTGGAGTTTCTCCGATATTTTCAATAATATTTTCGGCAGTCTTCTGCATACTGGCAGCAATTTTAGCGGCAAGTTCATACTGAGCGGTATGCAGGGCAGCCATGCATGCTCGGTGAGCAGCAGGGATGAAAGTATGTCCTGCTGCATTTTTTTTCATGAGCCGCTCCCATTCATGAATGAGGGACGCATTGTAATCACTTATCGGAAAAGATGAGGAAGGCAGTTTTTCCGGAGTGGTGAATGATTCGTCCGGTGCAGCCAGCCAGTCTCCTGTTGTGATACTGAAATCACGGATGGCCCAGAGGTCCGGAACAACTTCCCTGATACTGGAACGTTCTGACAGTGGCAATATCAGGATTAACGGCCGTTTTAGGACACGGCGCAAGGGTTCCCGTTGTTCATTCAGTCTGATAAGGAATGATAGCCGTGCACTGGCCCAGTCAGCTCCGGATTTCTTACTTAAATCAAGCCAGAAAGGACCCTGTAAACATTGTTGATGGACTGTAGGGTGTAACAGGTTTGGCAGGAGCTCATCCAGTAGTTGGGAAGGTTTTTCTGGTATGGGAATGTGGAGACGGGTGATTCTGGCATGATAGATCCCTGCCAATCGTTGACGAAATACAGTGATTACTCCCGGATGGGCGGTAAAAATGAAACCAAGGGCAAAATGATCAGACCATTCCAGATGCTGCTTGAGACGCAGCCATTCCCGTTCGCCTTCCGGGTTCAGTTGGTAGTCAGCAGACATTACTCACGGGTGACCGCGGTTTCACTGCGTTGTTTTATCTCTTCAACCAGGAGCGGATGGATGTCATACCATGGTTCGCCATTTAAATAATTCATAATGAGGTTGGAATCGAGAAAGCGGGCTAAAGAGGGAAGATCTTTATCACTGCGCAATGCTTCCTGTTTGGTGGCGTGAATCCTAGCCAGCCATTCGGCATCTTCATCGGCAATGGGCAGTAGTTCGTTAAGAAGTTGCTGGATTACACGTTTAATAATGTCATCATCAAGCTGAGCCTCTGGGTTGATGGACCGGGCAGTACGAAGGCTGAGAACACATTCGCGAACAAGGCGGAAAAAGTCCCGCAGATCACCACCGGAAGACATGGCAAGGTGTTTCATGATCTCTTCAGGGATATGGTCACGCCATGTTGCCATTCGTTTGTCGATGACACTGGTCATGACCTTCAGGCCGGTTTGATCCTCTTCACCATCTTTGTTGCGAACATGAATGTTCGGCCATTGGGTGACCGGATGACCTCCCAGGCTCCGGCCGAGATTATGGGAGAGGGCGGTAAGATAAGGGGGAATGGTAAATACAATATGCAGTTTGGGAAATTGAAGGTTTGCTGCCTGTCCGGAAAAGAGTTCTACAACACTGGCATGAATTTTTTCTGCGTCCTCTCCGCTCCCCCGAAGTTGTTCAAGGGAGTCCACCAGTAAAACCACTTTTTTATCCCGGTCGTCCGTGAAATCACGGATAGTGTTAACTAGTTCGTCTATAAATTCTCTGGCATCCTGCACAAGCCTGGTCAGGTGTCCCTGCAGATGCTTCTGGATCAGGCTTTTAAAGTTGGGATCTGTTTTTAATTTCATACCAAGGTCAATGGCAGACCCCGACCCTTTCAGCCCCAATTTTAATCTGTCAATCTCCACTTCGGATTGAAGAAATTCCTTCAATCGGTCCCAGTAAGATTGACTTAACGTTTTAAGGTCATTATTCGAGGAATTTTCAACAGCAGCTGCCAGTGCAGCCATGAGGGAAAGGATAAAATCAGACAGTTCAAGCGGTTTGGTCATCAGCAGGTAATCCAGCATATTCACGAGAAAGACCTCACAGCCATCGTCCTCAAGTTTCTTTTTGAGGCGTCTGAGTTCTGTACTTTTACCATTGCCACGGAAACCGGTTAATAAATTAATGCTTTCAGATTCTGCCAGATCAATTCGCTGCCAAAGGGCGAGTATGGGATCTTTTTCAGGTGTGGTTTCTAGAATGGGTACATAGTAGGGATCGGTGGGTTCCAACGGGAGAAATCCTTTACCGCTCAGACTCTTGTATAACTGTTTTAACGGGTCGGTATTTTCCATGATGAGAGTTACTGGTGAATGGGAAAGGCAATTGATGCATTTGATGTTAATCTTTTACCAGCATAATGCAAGGAACTGATACCTGCAAGAAATTGTGGTAAAACAGGGTAGATATACACAGAGTGAATCTGTTGTACCTGCGACAATAGAGCTGCTTTTATGTAAACATAGCATATCCGGTGGCACCTATCATAAGGGTGACCATGATGCAGTTGATGGAAAAGAGCAGGCGACCGGAACTGATCAGACGGGGAATAAGTGCGCCGGCTGCACACCATGAGCTGTGAAACACCAGCAATCCTATCAGAAAACAGAACACGAATATTGCAATCTGGGGCGCCAGCGGCTGTTCCGGTTTCATGAACTGACTGAAGGCAACAACCGCCATGGCCCAACTTTTGGGGCTGAGTGGATGGATGAGCAAACCTTCAAAAAATGAGAAACGTTTGTTCACATTTGTGGTTGAAAACTGCATGCGGAGAATTTTTACCGCCAGGTACAGGATATAAAGAGATCCGCCGACCCGAAGAATATTGGCAATGAGCGGGGATGCTGTGATCATCTCACCCAGGCCGCTTGCAACCAGAGTATCCAGAAAAATGCAGCCCACTGCTGTTCCCATGAGAAAACGAATGGAACTGGTAAAACCGCTTGTCTGGCCAATGGCCATCATGGTGAGATTGCCTGGGCCCGGCGTTCCGGTCATGGCGATTACGAATAAAATAAAAGGAAAAAGATTGTCCAGCATGGTTTGCTCCGGCAATTATTGATCGATCACGGGGTAATCTGATTTCTAATCAGATATATTGTTGACATTGTGTGGTGTCAATGTAAATATTGTATGTATGACAATGTTATTGTTTGACATACAAAACGGCAGTGGACCTCTTTATAAGCGACTGGCTGATGCAATGGAGCACGCAATTTTCACTGGTCGTCTCCAGCCCGGTGAAAAACTGCCCACCCATCGGGATCTCGCTTCTGCCCTTGGTATAAACGTGACCACGGTGACCAGAGGGTATAAAGAGGCGGAACGGAGGGGACTGGTTGCCGGGACTGTGGGGCGGGGAACGTATGTTGCCTCTGATGCAGGCAGCAGTACTCCCATGGTTCCGCATGAGCCCCATGCACCAGGTATGCTTGAATTGGGGTTGGTCAACCCTCTGTATCACCTCGATCCCGACTTGAACGGGAGTCTCAAAAAACTGTGTCGCAGTAAAGACATATCCGCACTTCTTCACTATTCCGATCCGGCAGGGCTGCCGGAACACCGTGCCATGGGAGCAGAATGGGCCGGCCGTTTTGGTCTTGATGTTACTGCCCGCGATATAGTGGTCTGCTCTGGTGCCCAGCATGCTCTGACCTGTATTCTGGGTGGTCTTTTTCAGGCAGGTGATCGCATTGCCACAGACTGTCTTACCTATCCCGGTATGAAAACACTCTCTGCCATGCTTGGCCTTCGTCTTGTCCCTGTGAAAATGGATGCGTCAGGAATGCATGCAGAAAGTCTTGATCGTATCTGCAGGAGGGAGACGATAACGGGCCTGTATCTCATACCGGGTGTGCATAATCCAACCACAACAACCATTCCTGAGTTTCGTCGGATGGAACTGGCAGAGGTGGTGAAAACTCACGGTCTCATTGTAATTGAAGACGACGCCTATGACATGACCCGACCGGGAATTATTCCTCCCCTGACCGCATTGCTGCCAGAAAACGGACTGTATATTGGAGGGATGTCAAAAGCACTGGCGGCGGGTTTACGCACATCCTTCATGGTTGTTCCGGAGCAGTTCCGCAGGCAGATTTGTGAGGCCATCCTGAACAGCGTCTGGATGACTCCTCCACTGAATGTGGAACTTGTGAGCATGTGGATTAAAGATGGTACTGCGGACAGGGTTATTGATGAGAAGAGGCAGGAGGCACAAAAGAGGTTCAAGCTGGCTGGAGAAATTCTACAGGGTTACGATTTTGCCGGAATTCCAAGCGGTTTTTTTATCTGGCTCACTCTTCCTGCCCCCTGGCGCGGTAATCAGTTTGAACAGTGTATGCGGGAAGTGGGGGTAAATGTGTTTGGCGCGGAAAAATTTACAGTGGGAGATGCCAAGGCACCTGCTGCAGCAAGGATATCATTGTCAGGCACAAAAAACCTTGAAGAGCTCGCCACTGGTCTTCGCTTGATGAAAAGGGTGCTGGACGGGGAGTTGCAGGAGGATTTTTCTGTGGAAAGGTAGACTGGCGCGGAATAATAAAACTTCCACGCCAGTCTGAGGAGTTGTTCAGACAAACTGAACAAGCAAAGATGATAGATCGTCTACTTCAGCGCCGGATTTCTGCAGGTTCGCAAGGCAGATTGGGCACATTGAAACAATTTTTTTACCGTTTATCGCAAGTTCTTCGACCCTGCGCTTTCCGACTTCTTCTGCCAGTTTGGGCGACATGGATTCAGCAGGACCTCCGCAGCAGCTGGTAAAGGGACCGGAAGTATTGAGCTTGGTGCAGCTTACGCCCAGATTAGTGAGCAGGTTCTGCGGCACATCTGAGAGTTTGAGATATCGTCCGTAAAAACATGGGTCGTGAAGGGTTATTTCTTCTGAGTTCCCCTCTCCCTTGAGGTTTGCCAGTTCAAAATAGGTCTGTACTTCAAAAGAGATGCCTGTGTATTTTGGATAAAGAACTTTCACCGCATAGGTTGTGTGGGGATCAACAGTGATAAGCTTACGGATGCCCGCATCCTGTAACTTTTTGGCAACATATTTTGCGTGTTTGATAAAGCTTTCCTGATCACCCAGATCATAGAGCAACACGCCGCTATATTCATCGAGATCAGGCTTGTATGCAAATGAAACCCCAGAAGATTGCAGAATTCTGGCGATGTTGCCAAGAATCGTATTGAAGCTTGTTTTATCCTCTTTGGAAGAGATAAAATTCAGCCCCATATTTGTAATGGATTTCGGAACAAGCTTTCCATAACGGATGTAGTCAGCCTTTGGCGTATCCTCGTACTTCTCCAGATATTTTGTGGTCGCCTTGATGTAGGGCACAAGTTGGTACATGAGACCGGTGAACAGCAGAGTGCTGCCATCGGGTGTCAGCGAACTGTCTTTCCACCAGGTGTTGAGGCTGGCTTTTTTTAAACCAAATGGATTTCCGGTCTTACGTACGTTATCGGCAAGGGTGTCTATGATGATTTCGGGAGTAAACATTTACATTTTCCTCCAGGTGGCAACGGCAAAACGTTTCAGACTGAGGATAACTTCTCCGGGATCTGCACCGCGTGGACAGGTTTCAGTGCAGAGTCCGCAGTGGAGGCATTTATAAAGATCATTGCTGTTTTCCAGAATACGGTCTCTGGCACCTATCTGGATGTATCGTATCAGTCTGCGTGGAAAGCTTTCTGAAATAAGAGGGCAGACAGCCACACAGGTTCCGCAGTTAAAACAGATAAGCGCTGTATCATCGCCGTACTGTTTTAATTCTTTGGCAAAATCAGGAGTAATTCTTGTCATGTTATATCTCCATGGAGATTTTTTTGATCCACTGATAAATCAGCTCAGGCAGCTTCTGCACTGTCTGTTTCCACCAGCTGGTATTTGAAGTAACAGCCGTCTTTGGTTCCTTCCACCACCTCTCCATACTGCTTCAGGGTCGCAAGATACCAGATAACCTGTGACACATTGATGCCGATGGCTTCTGCAATTTCAGGAGCTGTGGCACCATCACCTGTCAGGTGTTCTTTGAGAAGTTTCAGTTCTTTTTTCTGTTGTTTGACCGTGGCAGCGGCCTTCTGGATAGAACTTTTCCGCTCTGCCCGCAGCTGTTTCATGGCCTCTTTTTTGCTTTCGTCACTCATTTTTTTACCTTCCCTTCCTGAATAGTCCTGAATTCTCTTCCCGGTATTATTTGATGGTTGCGTAAAAGTCAGTCGATCCGTCATTCCTGCGCGGGAATGACGAGATAGCACGGATTCAGTGTTTTTACGCGTTCATTGTATTTGTTCACACCGGATATCAATCCTCGGCCACAATCATATCAACCATGGCCTCATACTGTTTCAGACTCCAGCCTTTGAGATCAATGGCCCTACTTGGACAGACTGCCGCACAGGCCCCACATCCAAGGCAGAGCGCCGGAACAACGCGAGCTTTTTTCACAGTACCTTCTGCTGTCTTTACATCCTGCATCTCAAGGGCACCATCGGCTAGACATGCTTCAATGCAGGCTCCTCCGCCTTGACACAGATTCTGATCGACTTCAGCCACATACGGATCAAGTTCGACATGCCCCTTAGAAAGAAGCGAGGCGGTTTTTACAGCTGCAGCAGCTGCACCGTTACAGGCCTCGGCAATGGTCATTGGGGCCTGGGCAGTACCTGCCAGAAAGACTCCGGAAACAGCCATTTCAACCGGTGCAAGTTTGGGATGGATTTCCTGGAGAAATTTGTCAGTGCCCACCGGAAGTTTCATCATGGAAACAAGTTCGGGAATGGAAGCTGCCTCCATACCGGTTGCCAGAACAACAAGATCAACAGCAACCTCCACTTCTTCATTAAAAGTTAAACCATCTTTGACTGTGACTTTTAGAGGAGCATCACTGCCATCATCGTTGGCTGTAACCACCGGAGAATCTTCCGCCGAATATCGTAGAAAGACCACCCTGTTGTTTGCTGCCTGATCATAGAGTTCTTCCTGACCACGGCCATAGGTGCGAATATCGCGATAAAAATCATAGACATTGGTGTCAGGGAAAATTTCTTTCACTTGGTTGGCAGCATGGAGGATTGCACTGCAGCAGGTACGGGAGCAGTATTCATTGAGGTAGCCGTCTTCGTCCTCTTCATGGATACCTGGAATCTGACGGCTGCCCACGCAGTGAATCATGGCAATGGAGCGTATTTTTCTGCTGCCAATTTCAAGTTCTGTTTTAGAGGGATCTACTTCACTCATCTGTTTGATGAATTCCGGCAGGGTCACAACTGCACTGTTCTCACCAAAACCGTATTCTCCATGTCTCGGCTGGTAGGATTTGAATCCGGTGGCCAGAATAACAGCTCCGGTTTCAATGATATGTTCTGTGGCGGATTCGGTGATAACACCGACAGTAGGAATATAATGCCCGGCAGCCTGCTCATGGTCTGCTGCATCTGCAAACGTTGTCTGTACTGTCAGATCAAAGTTTCCCACATATCCCTCAAAACCAATAACCTTGGAATGGGTCATGACTGTGATATTGTCCCGGGCAAGAACATCTTCAGCCAGTTCACTTATCAGTGCAGCGCTCTTTTCTCCAAATGGGGCAATGGTATCAAGCCTGGCTGCATTGCCGCCAAGGTATGGTGATTTTTCAACCAGCACCACATCAATGCCGCGCTCAGCAAGAACTTTGGCTGCTTTTAAACCGGCAATGCCGCCACCGATCACTGTTGCATGTTTTCTGGCATCCACCCGGATGGGGTCAAGCTCCTGGAGAAGACTTGCCTTGCCCACAGCTGCGCCCACAAGTTTTTCAGCCT
The DNA here is from genome assembly GCA_015662865.1 of Desulfocapsa sulfexigens. Classification (GTDB taxonomy): domain Bacteria; phylum Desulfobacterota; class Desulfobulbia; order Desulfobulbales; family Desulfocapsaceae; genus Desulfocapsa; species Desulfocapsa sulfexigens_B. The sequence goes on along the minus strand of DQTH01000126.1, from coordinate 29,574 downwards.
TAAAAGTTGCTTTTTCCCCATGAAGAACCCAGCTCACATGCTCTCTGATATTTGCATGATCATAGATGTAAGGGTTGGCACCAGCCCTTGCAATGGCTCCGCGAAAGGTGGTTTCATGCAGGCTTGGCGCACAGGAGGCCACCACAACCCGGTCAATGAGTCCGTTCTTCAGATCTTCAATGATCAGTTCCTGGCCGGGATCGGAACACATGAAAGAGTTGGTTCTGGCAACCGCCACACCAGGCATTTTTTCCGCTTCATCACGGACTTTTTCCACATCCACATGATCGGAGATATTGCCACCGCAGTAGCAGATGTACACACCGATCTTTTCAGATTTTCCGCTTTCGGCTTTTTCTGTTTTTTCTTTGGGGTCAGTCATACTCTCGCACCAGTTATCCAATTATTTTCCAAGAGCCATGAGATAGTTTGAAGCTTCCATGGCAGCAGCTCCAGCTTCTGAAATCGAATCAACGATATCTTTTGGTCCGGCTGCGGCTCCTGCCACAAAAAGGCCTTCCCGGTCAGTGAGTGTCGGGGCAATGGAGGGCTGTACCGTCTGGATGAAGTTGTCCTTTCCGGTGGATACCGGGCAGATCCCCTTGGGCGACCAGTCCGGGAAAACACCGAGGGAGAGAACAACCAGATCATGGTTTTCCGTTGTTACTCCAGTACCGTCCTGGGCTTCATAGCGGATGGCTACAGCTCCATCGTCAGCCTGCTGGATGTTGGCCACCTTACCTTTGACAAACTGAATACCCATGGCTTTTGCATTTTGATAAAACTGCTCGTAACCCTTGCCAAAGGCACGGATATCCATGTAATAAATGATAATGTCAGCCAGAGGCAGGGAACCGGAAAGCAACATGGCCTGCTTGATGGCATACATGCAGCAAAAGCGTGAACAGTAGGGGATTCCCATGCTTTTATCCCTTGAGCCAGCACACTGGACAAAGGCAATGGAGTCAGGCTCCATACCGTCCGACGGGCGCAGAACCCTGTTGTAAGGTCCATGGGGCGCAAGCAGTCGTTCCATTTGCAGGGAGGTGATGACATTCTGTACATCTCCGTCGCCATACTGGGGCTTGCCTTTAATGGTAGTCATTTCAAAACCGGTGGCCAGAATGGCGGTTTTTGCCTCAATGGTGAAATCAACAGGTTTTTGAAAATAATCAATCGCGCCAGTGGGGCAGACCTTTTCACATTTTCCACAGAGCATGCAGAACTCGGGATCAAGTGCGGCTACCTGTGGTATGGCATTGGAAAAGGGTATTCTAACCGCCTTGGTCGCGCAAAAACCACCCTGTTCCGAATCTGGAACATAGACAGGGCAGGCATATTCGCATTTGCGGCAGCCTATGCACTTGTCTTCATCCACAAAACGGGGTTTCTGTGTCACATGGGCGCGTACAATTCCGTCACTGCTGTTTAAAAATTTGAGATCGCACCATGTGTGGATGGTGATATTTTTGTGATGCGCAGCAGAAGCCATTTTGGGCGTGGTGATACAGCTCGAACAATCCAGGGTCGGAAAAACCTTGGAAAGACGAATCATCTTGCCGCCAATGGACAGATCTTTTTCTATGATCACCACGGAAAAATCCTGATCAGCAAGATCAAGCGCTGATTGCAGGCCGGCGATACCGCCGCCGACAACAAGAGCATCACAGGTGATTGTTTGTCCGTCTGCCATTTTTATTCTCCGGGTTCCTTCTGTTATTTGAAAAAATCGGTTTATCCCTGCGGGTTCCGGGATTATCCTTCTTCCTGAGCAACTTCTTTGACAACCGGCGGCCCCAACTCCTGAACAATGTCGTTCATCAGGTTCACCTCTTTTAAAAAGGCGCGGTTGCAGACCGTACAGATGGCCGTCAGACGCAGCCGTTTGATGTCAAGATCCCTTGCCTTCATCATCTGGTATACACGGTCAATGCGCTGGGCCAGGGCGTGGTATGCTCCTTCATACGGGCATTCCTCTCCGCAGGACATTATGATGATCCCGCTGATCCCTTTCCTGAAGCAGTCCAGATAAAATTCTTCCGGAAACATGACCGGAGCACGGACTCTGAGGATATAAGTATTTGACGGATAACCGGAATGGGCCTGTCCCACGGAATCTGCACCCGGATAGGCACAGCTCTCAGTTGCCAGGATAAGGATCTTTTCCTCTTTGATCTGGGATGCCATGATCAACTCTCACTCCATTTTAGGGAAATTTGATTACCCCGCAGGTAGTCTGACCCTGCGGGTTTCAAGCGTAGGTTCAAAAAACGAGCTACTTGTTTCTTGTTATGTAATGCTTGTCATAGCCGTCAGCCTCAACAAAGCCGAGGTAACTGTGTCCTACCTTGTTGGCCCAGGCTTTCACGTCTACTCTTGTCCCTTCATCATTGGAATACACTTCCATGGTTTCACCGACTTTTACTTTGCCAATGCCTTTTTTTGCTTCAAGCAGAGGACCGGGACAGGCGCTGCCGCGGGAGTCAATGGTTGCAGTGGTTTCTATACTACTCAGATCTACATCAGACATAACTGTCTCCTTTTATTGCGAAAGAAATCCTGATTACGTATAAAGCTCAGCCATTTTTTTAGTCATTCCCGCGTAGGCGGGGATGACAACCCATTGCTAATTGAAATTTTACGTTGTATCAGCAAATTACCTGTGAGCCCTGTGAATCTGGCTGAGTTTCATACGTAATCAGAAAAAATTTGTTATTCGTCTTTATTCTACCGTTAGAATGTTATGATTTTATCGCCTTCAATGATTCGCTCATTGACCATAACAGCGGTGGTTGCCTCAACACCTTCCACCAGGTCGCTCAACTCCATTTTACGGCCCTTGATACAGGGCAGACAAACGAGTAATTCTCCGCCGGATGAGAGAAAATTTGTCAGCAACTCTTTGTGAGGAAGACGCTCCGGAGCGTGTACTGTTTCGCTGTATCCTTTCAGGGCAAGGAGTGTTCCTTCACCCAGCAGGATGATGGTAACTTCATGTTCCATTGAGATTGCTACATTAGCCAGGGTAAAACCGGTTACTGCATCTTCGGCGCGGTCACCGGCAGCGGTGAAGATATAAACGAGTTTTTGTGTTTCGTCAGACATTGAATCCTCCTCTGTGTTCATTTGGTTTTCACCGATATCTCGGCTTTTCTCTTCTTGTTGTTTTGCCTTCTGTAAAACTGTTCAATTGCAGCAGCACCCGTCGCCGGATTGTTCTGATCCGGGTGAGGGAGCAGTTATTCTTTGGATAACAATCCAGTAACGATCCGGGTCGTTGTATTTTTCCTGTTCAACTATTTCATACTCTTCAGCCGGAAGAACCTTGAATAACTCTTCCGGTATACAGCTTCCCGCAAATGTGAGTTTCATGAATTCACCATCAGACAGTTCATGGAGAGCCTGACACACTTTGAGTAGAGTGAAAGGGTCCGGTAATTCATTGAGATGGAATTGTTGCTGTATTTTCATATCAGGTTCGGGGTACTAAATATTTGTTTGTCATAACTGATGGTATCGTAAAGAGTCCCCTGTACCGTCATTCTCGCGCAGGCGGGAATGACGGAATATCAAAATGATTTATGTTTTGATGAATCAATCATAACCTAGCAATGACCATGCCGGATGATTGGATATGTATCGCAGGATATCTTGAGTTCTTGCTAACATGCTGAAACAAATGTAAAATTATTTGACGAAGAGAGGCGCTTAGAAAGTTTCCTATTTTAAAATAGTATTTTTCTTTGTTAGAAAGCTGTGGAAGTGTTAAGTGGAATGTAAACGTTTTGTTAAAATCTTAACAGGTGTTAAAAATGCTTAAGCAGGAATTAAACGAATATTGGAAGACCGTGGTTGATACCATTCAGGAAGGAGTCATGATTGTTGCTCCAGGAGGTATTATTGTCTCGGCAAATCAAGCCTTTCTGCAACTGACCGGCTATGAGATGGGTGATCTTGTCGGCCAGCCCTGTTCCTGTTTGAATTGTACATCCTGTCACCTTGAACGCAAACGTGAAAGTGGCAGCCGGCACTGGTGCCGACTGTTTCGTGATGGTTTCTTAAAGAAACAGCGTTGTGTTCTCACTCGCAGTGATGGCAGCCGGGTCCATATTTTTAAAAACGCAAGTGTCTTAAAAGACAATGATGGCAAAGTGATTGGCGCTGTTGAAACCATGACTGATATCACTGAACTCCTTGAGCAGGAGACAAAAATTGAAGCTTTTAAGCGGGAGTTGAGCGGCCGTGATACCTTTCACGGAATGGTGGGAATATCAGCACCCATGCAGAGGATTTACAGCCTTGCCAGCAACAGTGCGGATTCTGACGCACCTCTCATCATTTACGGGGAATCCGGGACAGGCAAGGAATTGGTCGCAAGAGCTGTGCATGAAATGAGTAACCGCAGAGATTTTCCATATATCAAGGTGAACTGCGCCTCTCTTAACGAGTCACTGCTTGAAAGTGAACTGTTCGGCCATGTAAAAGGTTCGTTTACCAGTGCTATCCAGGATCGAAAGGGTCGTTTTGAGGCAGCAGAGGGAGGGTGCATTTTCCTCGATGAGATTGGTGATCTTCCCCTTACCACCCAAGTGAAACTGCTGCGGGTTCTGGAAGAAAAAGTGGTTGAACGGGTGGGGGATAACCGTCCCATTCCAATTAATGTCCGTATTATTTCTGCGACAAATAAAGATTTGAGAAAAATGGTGGCAGAGGGCAGTTTTCGGGAGGACTTTTTTTATCGAATAAATGTCATTCCTGTGCACATGCCGCCACTAAAAAAACGAGATGGTGATATTCCCCTGCTGGCAGAAACATTTTTCAGGCGTTTACAGTTGAAAACCGATAAAAATATCAAGGGAATCAGCAGCAGGGCCATGGATCTGCTGATGCAGTACAGCTGGCCCGGAAATGTTCGGGAGCTACGCAGTACCTTTGAGTATGCTTTTGTTACCTGCCAGGGAACGATGATTCATTCAGAAGACCTGCCTCCGGTAATCCAGGATTTTCATCCATTATCAGGACATTCCTTTGCTTCTGTTGTTCCTTCGATTGATAAGCAGGAAAGATTGAAACAGGATCTTCTTGATGCCCTCACTGCTGCCCATGGCAATCAGACCCGTGCTGCAGAAATTTTAAATGTATCAAGGGTAACAGTATGGAACAGGATGAAACGTTTCGGCATCCATGCCGGCAAAAAGGTCTGGCAGGAGTAATTTGGGAGCGTGTAAAGTTGAATTGATGATATATTTGTCATGAACAGCTGAACTGAACTGCTACGCGGAAAAACAACCTATAGCCTGGAAGGTTCACCTTTCCTTTCCAGCTACATCGCTCCCCCTCCCCATAATTTTTATAATAGTCCCTTCTGTCCCCAGAGTAACAGCATGGAATAGGATGCCTTGGCATCCATGCCATCAATATCGAGTTCAGGGGACAGTTTACTTAACTGCTAAATCACAAAAAATGAAAACGGCAAAAAGACGCTGAATAAAAGCATACACACCGAGGGGCTCACGCGCCCACATTTTGTCGTTAATCAAACTGATTACCGCGCACAAAAGGTTCACGGAAATTCAGCGGCTGGCGGATGATGCGGCAGGCATTCTCGGGACATCAATACTCAATTACTTACTACTTACTACGCATCATTTGAAAACAGCTCGACTGATAAAAATGCTGCTATTTATTATAGCAACACAAGCACTTGTTAAGTGTTGAGCACCTGGAATTCTAATCAAATGTATTCAGGGTAACAGACTGGAACCGGATCAAACGTCCAGGTCTCCATGCCGGCAAAAAGATCTGGTTCCATGAGTCATGGTATGAAGACATCAACGTAGAATAAGTAATGATGATCCACTCGTTTCCAGAAGTTTTTCCACCATGGTTCGGGAAAAGATTTTTTTCAACAGTGACTGCTTCCCACCCATCCACAAGGCAACAGTTGCGTCTACAGATGCACCGGTTACATAGTCCTGTACATCATCACTGTTTATCAGTTTAATCCATGTGCTGATTTTCCTGTCGTTGTAATATCTCAGGAGATCAACAATTCGCTGTTCTATTTCGGTTTCTTTTCTTTCGTTTTTTCCTTTAACTCCGACAATATTCAATCCTGAATCGTTTAGGGTAACCAACTGGTTAATAAGTTCCATGGCTTCCTGGCTGACTGTTGACTGATCCAGAATTGAAACAATTTGTTTTACTCGTTTCACATCTTTTATAACCAGAACAGAGCATGGACCGCCTTCGGCTATCCGGAGCGGGACATTCCATTCACCATTCCATTCACACCCTGCTGTACCATTGCAACCGAGTATGATCAGGTCACATTCTGTTTCCCGGGCCACGGAAAGAACCTCTTTGACAATGCTGCCGGATCGTATCCTCAGGGTAAATTCCTTCATACCTCTTGAGGCCATGTACCAGTCTCCAGGCTGCTTTTCCTGCCACTGCTCTGCATCAAAATCAGCATAAGGTGATTCTTCCCTGTTAAAACAGCTAGCCAGATCCTGTTGGTATTTCAACATGGTATCAGCCAGAGGCCCGGCAAGTTTTTCCGTACCTTCCTGGATTCCAAGGAAGATGATGTCTGCCAGCGTATTACCCGCCAGTCGGGCAACATTTTTTAATATTTTGTTACTGTAATCTTCTGTATCCAGTGCAACTAATATTTTCATGGTCTTTCCTTTTTTATTACCTGATTAAGCAAGCTTCAATTTTAAGAAATACATCACCGAACCAGGAGCACAGAAGCAAGTGAATTTGCCAGTACATGCATCCGCATACTATTTCTTTTTGGTAATGTTGACGTGACGATGGCATATTCTTTCAGATAATCCCCAACCTGTTCCGGTGTTCCTAAAAGAACTGTTACGTTCTCGATGTTTTTTCCGGCTGCCAGAAGTGCTGTTTCTGCTGTTTTCAGGTTTTTCCCCCCTTCAGCCTTCTCAAGGATGCGAAGATCCCCGGTTTCACAGAATTTAAAAAAAACGATATCAAAATTGAATGTTGAATCGCCAAGTACTGCCATGCTCTGTTCCACCAGCAGTTTCGGATCTACGCTGTCAGCGCAGAGCAGGGCACATTTTTTACTGATAGACAGGTTTTTGACTACAAGTATAGGGCATGGAGCTTCGGTGTAGAGCTGAGAACTCAGGATATTATAAAACAGGTCTGTATCGGCAGTATTAAGATAGCCTTCGACGTAGAGTTCATACAGGCCGTTGCGCAGGGTATAGAGAATTTCTCTCTCCCTGTCTCCAACTTCCACTATTGGTCTTCCTGCCAGTGGACAATCTATGGATTCTGTTCGCAACATACGGTCGATTAACCGTTTGCCACTTGAGGTTACGCCGTCTTCCCATGCCCGCTGTACCCAACCCCGACCGATATTTTTGTTCTCATCGGGTTCTTCGATATGAGTTATGTGTAGAGAAACAGGGATAAATTTATTGACATACGCGGTAAATCGAAGAGCTATGCTTGAGGCCAAGTCTTCGTTAATGTATAAAAGTGTTTTCAACATGGTATTCATCTCTCAAAAGGATAGAATTTTAATTTCTTTTTCTCTTGGCTTCAGCTCTGGCGATCACCTCGGCAATCTCTCCGAGTTTGAAGGGCTTGGCAAGGAAATCAAAAACCCCTTTAGTAAAGGATTCTTTTGCTGTTGCCATGGTCGCAAAACCTGTTATAACAATGACTTCCGTATCGGGATACTTTTCCTTGACCAGGGTGAGAAACTGCATGCCATCAACTCCTTCCATCTTGAGATCGGTAACCACAATATCAAATTCATGTTCCTCAATTCTTTCAAGTGCCTCTTTGCTGGTAGTAAAGGCCTCAACTTTATAGCCTTTTTTCTCAAGAGAGGGTCTCAATCGCTTGCTGACAATGGGTTCATCGTCAAGTATCAGTATGCTGGTCTGGTTATTTTCCATTTTTTTTCTCCATTATGTTTTTTATCTCGTTAAAGAAGGTAATAATCGTGTCTTCGCTGACCATTTTGACATCCAGTTGACGGGTGAAACCAACAAGGAGTCCGAGTAGAAACAATCTGTTAAGCATTCCATCCCTGTCAGTTCGTTTGAGTCTTGCCACCACAATATCTCCATGCACTTCACACAGGAAATCATAATGGGAAAGAATTTTGGCCAGTAGACGTGTTCTCCTGGTACGCCGGGTAGTTTCGGTAACTCCACCAGAAAATCTGAAATAAATATGGTTATCAAGAATATTATCGGAAACAAAGGCATCAATAACTGTGAAATGATAACCAAGTCGGAAGTTAATATTTGTATATTCAGCTGAAATAACGGAAAGATTGCGACCGACATCCTCAGGGCTTGTGCTTCGGATAGGGCTTGTTCTGGTCAGACTGGACATGAAGCCGCTGAAGTCAACGCCGGCTGGAGACATGTCCCACATTCCCGGGTAGGACATTCCGTCAAGTATGGCCTGCATGGGAATTGAACTGATCTGTTCGGGCCGAATGCCTTTTTCATGCTTACCCTCAATCCCACCGCCGACATCGATTAAAATCAGATCCAGGGGATAGTCCCACAGGAGTTGCCCTGCTTGCGTGTCACGATGATGAGCATGATAAAAGTTAAGATCAATGATTGTTTCAACCGCTTTTTCGTGGATAAAACGGGTCAGATCGTGGTACGTCCGGCAACCGGCAGGGGTGAAATTTTCAGCTGTCGGATCTGTAAGATTTAGAGGTTCTATTTTTTTCAGCATGCGACGCAACAAACGATATTCATACATCTCTTCAAGGGGATCTTCCTGAATACTGTAATACTGCAGTTCCTGAACAACTCCTTCGTAGATGGTTAAACATTCGGTATCAAGAGTGATTTCCTGACCATGTTCAATCAGTTCAGTGCCGTTACCGGTGTTGAAAAGAGCTGGTACCCGAAATTCCCTTGCAACTGTTGCCAAATGTCCTGTGGTGGAGCCGATATCAGTAATAAAGCCGGCAGCCCGGTGAATTACCCTGGCCAGTTGTGGAGTGGCATGACGGGCCACGAGAATTCCCCCCATGGGGAATTCGTTAAGGTCATGCTCTTCGGAGAGGATCCAGGCGGGACCAATACCGATACCTTCCATGGCAGCAATACCCTTCCCACGAAAAAGAATCGGATATTTCCCGCCAAGGCCTGTGAGGTCACAGGCCCGGGGGGCACGTTCATCCTGAAGACGCAGCTGTCTGGATTGGAGAACAGTAACTTTGTTTTGTGAATCCACTGCAAATTCAATATCCTGTGGTCGCTTAAAGTATTGTTCCAGCCGTATGCCGATTCGGGCTAATTCCTGCAGCTGGTCCTTTTTCAGGCTTGGTTCCATTCGTTGTTCTTCCTGAACACCATCAATGGCGATACCACCGCAGCCTTTTAGAATCATACTCTGATCCTTGCGTACGATGTTCAGTTCCCTGGCCTGGTGGGGTGGACGCCTCTCAAGGACAAAATGATCGGTGGGAACTTCTCCGGAGACAATGGGTTCACCCAGTCCCCAGGCAGAATTTATAATCATGGTCTCTTCTTTCGGTCTTACAGGGTTGTAAGTATAAAGGACTCCACTGGCCTTGGCCGGGATCATCATTTGACAGGCAACCGCCATCATTATTTCATGGGGACGAAAATCCATCTGCAGGCGGTACTCCATGGCTTCGGGGCTGAATAAACTGGCAATAACTTCCTTATATGCTTGTGGAATCTCATTTAAGGGGATATTTAAGCAGCTTAGGTACTGTCCGGCGAAAGATGATATTTCGTCTTCGCCCAGGGCGCTTGAACGAACCGCAAAACAGGGTGTGACATCTTCATACTCTTTGCTGACCCGCTCCGCTTCAGAGAGAATTTCATTTTTTAACACATCCGGAATTTCAGCATCAAGAATAAGGCGACTGATTTTTTGTGATGCCTCATCAACCGCAATTTCTTTATGTCGCCATTTTTCCCTGATACCAAAAATCCTGTTTCTAAGGTTGTTGTCGTCCAAAAAATAGAGATATGCTGATGTGGTAATGGCAAAGCCTGATGGTATTTTCAGGTCAAGCAGTGCTCCAATTTCTGCAATATGTGCATTTTTCCCTCCAACAGAATCAGTCAGATCACGGCTTACACTGGAGTACGGAAGGACAAAGTCTTTGACCTGGTTGAGTGTGCGACCGCTGAGCAGGGAATCAATTTCAGATTCAATCCGATGAAAATTCGTATAGAGATCCGTATATTTCTGGTCTGTCAGATGGTTAATGGTCACAATGAGCTGCTGAACCAACTCGGTCAATCTGTGGCATGTTTTCTGGATGTACTGTTCATCAAATATATAATCACCGCTAAGTTTGTCATTGGCATCAGCAATCAGATCAAGGATCTGGTTGTTGAGCTCAAGACTTTTCTTGAACTCGGCAAAAATAATTCGAAACGGAATGGTTTCCTTCTTCACACCGAAAAACATCCGTTTTAACTTTGACCGCAGGCGCATCTTTTTTTCGCTGTTAAAGTTAATGGGAACCACCTCCACCCTTGAACAGGGTACCGATTATAAGACCTGTGGCAACAGCAATAAAAACTGCCATGATACCAAAAAGCAGAGGATAGCCAAATGCCAGTGCAGCGATCACCTTGGGCAGACCTGAGAGCTCAAGGGTAAGCTTTTTTTCACTCCGTCCCAGGACATGTCCATTTTCCACTGTAACAGCCTCAACCATGTACTCTCCGGCATTCATTTTGGAAGGAATCGTCAGGGTAGCTGAAAAGCTTTTCTGTCCATTTTCCACGTCTTTGTAGTGGATGCTGCTTTTGTTAACTGTATACACTCCGGCTTCTTCCATCAACTTTACATACTCGGCAAAAATAAATGCCTTATCAGCAGATTCCGGTTTGATAGTAATGCCTTTGGCCAGTGCACTGTATCCCATATCCACGCCCTGAGTTTCAAGGAGTTTGGAGCTTTTTTCAGGGGTATACAGCATGTATACCGATGGGGTATTGTCCAGCTCTGCATCACTCTTGTTCATCCACAGAACACCTGCCACCTTTCCCTTGACCTTCAGGTGTACGTTTTCTTTTGGACCGCTGACCCGAAGAAGAACATCCGCATCAGCAGGAATAATACCGGATGCCTCCAGAGTTGTGCCGTTGTAGAAAGTTGAAATTTTTATGATTGAATCTGTAAGCTCAAGGCTGACAGGATGCTCTGAGGCCTCTGACGGCTGACCTGGCAAGGTCAGGAACATGAGTATGCTCAGAATAAATACGAATTTTCCCATTGTTATTTTCTCCGTGTCCATTTTAGTGACCACCTTTGAGCGCTACCATGATTGTCGGCGTCATGAGCAGGCCAGCCATCATTTTCACACAGACCAGAAGAACAAGGCTGGCCAGCATAATCTTCAGCTGGTCTGCTTTGAGTCTCTTAGAGACCGCCGTTCCTACCTGGGCACCAATGGTGGAACCGAGCAACAGCAGAACTGCCAGAACAAAATCCACAGTGTGGTTTGACCATGACTGCATGATAGTTACGTTCACACAGGTAAAAAGAATTTGAAACAGACTGGTACCAACAACGACATGCATGGGCATTCTCAGCAGGTAAACCATCACCGGTACCATGATAAATCCTCCACCCACACCCATGATTGCGGCCAGTATTCCCACAAGAATTCCAAATCCCAGGGGCAGGAGCATGGATATCTCACAGCCTGATTTTTCAAATTTATACTGGAATGGTAATTTTTGAATAAGCGACTTCCCTTCAGTTTTTTCTACCACAGGATCGACTTTTTCCGCTGAGTCTCCAGTTTTTTCTTTTTTCAAACCCTGAAGACTTTCCCAGAACATATATCCCCCCACTCCTCCGAGCATGATGACATACGTGATGGCAATGAGAAAATCAGCATTTCCCATGGCTCTAAGAAGCTTAATAACCTGAACTCCCACGGTACCACCGGCAATACCACCGATGAGCAGCATTACACCCATTGGGATGTCCACATTTCCCAGCCGCATATGGGCCAGGGACCCGGAAGTGGATGCACCGACAATCTGGTTGGAATCCGATGCTGCTGCCACTGTTGGCGGAATTCCGAACATCATAAGCAGGGGAGTCATCAAAAAGCCACCGCCTACACCAAAAATTCCTGAAAGCAGCCCTACAAATCCTCCCAGGCCGAGAATCAGGAAAATATTCACACTGTTTCCTGCAATGGGTAAATACATGTGTATCATTGTTTGTAATATCCTCTCTGTCCTTTAAAAAACTGTTTCTGTTGTTCAACAAATTACCGAAAATCGGAAAATAAGGATGGTTTCGTTATGGAAAGCATCTGGTTGTCAACGATTTCGTCAGGACCAGTAGCAATAGAGATGCCGGAATGAGGAATGTGATGAAGGCGAGAAGAAGAATGAAGAATAATGATACTTTTTCAGGAGGTTAGGGGGTGGATTTTTTTATTCTCGAAGAGAAAAAGAGTAGATGGGCGTGTTTCATTTTGAACAGACAGTGTCCGGGTTTCATTTTGAAACAGTGGAGGGGTGTGTTTAGTAACTAGGTGATATTGCGTGGATGGTTGGGGTGCGCGGCTTGCATGGTGTTCCAATATGAAACGGTTACTGTTATTTCTCCTCAGTGTCTTTGCCACCCGTAAGTCCATATTTTTTTATACGTCGCCATAATGTTGTTCTTGGCAGCCGTAAAATTTTCCCGGCGGCCTTGATATTATGGTTTGTTGTTGTCAGTACTTTGGAGATGTAGCGTTTCTCCATTTCCTCCAAAGGGATAAGCTCCTCTTCTTCAGTGTCGAGATAAGAGCATTGCCGCAGGCGGGCCGGTAGGTCTTCGGGAGTCAGCTTATCCGCTTCAGTCAGGGCTGCTGCATGCTGAATAATGTTTTCCAGTTCACGGACATTGCCAGGGAAGCTGTAGTGCATGAGCAGTTCCAGTGCCGGGACTGACATCCCTTTTATATTCTTGGAAAATGCCTTATTGGCCCTGATGATAAAGTGATGTATGAGTAACGGAATGTCTTCACGCCGTTCCCTGAGCCTGGGAAGGCGGAGGGTGACTACATTAAGCCTGTAATAGAGATCCTCACGGAATTTTCCTTTTTGAATAAGATCCTTTATATTTCTGTTTGTGGCAGCAATGATCCGAATATTGAGTTCAACCGGACGGGTTCCACCAACCCTGAGAACCTGACGTTCCTGGAGCACATGCAGTAGTTTTACCTGCATGGAAAGCGGCATCTCTCCGACTTCATCAAGCAGTACAGTGCCACCTGCCGCTGATTCCAGCAGGCCGATTTTGCGAACATCTGCTCCGGTAAAAGCTCCTTTTTCATGGCCGAATAATTCGCTGCAGATCAGTTCTTCTGTAAATCCGCCACAGTTGAAATAGACAAAGGGGGCATCTTTTCGTGGGCCCAGTTCATGGATGGCACGTGCACTCAACTGTTTTCCTGTACCTGTTTCCGCCTCAAGCAGTACATTACAGTTGACCTGAGCCACTTTTGAAATGGTTTCAAAAATAGCCTGCATGGCTTTACTGTTTCCAATAAAACCAGGCAGTAAAGCTTCTTTGTCCATCCGGGAGCGAAGGTGAACATTTTCCAGGTGCAGGTTTATTTTTTCAGCAGCCCGTTCTGCCATCAGGCATATATCATGTTTCCTGCAGGGTTTTGTCAGGTAATGAAAAGCACCTTCCTTTGTTGCTTCCACGGCATTATCGATGGAACCGTGACCGGTAACAATAATAACCTCGCTGTCGCGATGGATGGCCTTGACATGGCTCAATATCTCCAGACCTCCCATGTCGGGAAGTTGCAGGTCGAGAAAGATGATATCAAAGGGGTGCTTTTCCATCTGCTGCAGAAAGGCCCGACCGGTTTCAAAACTTTCCACTCTGTATCCTGCCTGTTCCAGGATACGGCTGGTCATCTTTCTTGCCGTTTTTTCATCGTCAATAACGGCAATGGCTAACATTCTCTGTCTTGCTCCGTGTCGATTATTTCGTAAAAGTTCACTGGTGAATTTATACAGGGTGTCGGTAATGTCAAGGTCATAGCAACTCCGCTGACGGTTACATTATTTCCTGGTAAACAGGCAGATAAACGGAAAAGGTTGTCCCCTTGTCAATCTTGCTGGTGACTTCTATGTATCCACCATGTTTTTCAACTATTCCATAAACAATAGCAAGTCCTAGTCCTGTTCCTTTTCCAGCCTCTTTGGTAGTGAAAAACGGATCAAAAATTCTATCCAGATTTTCAGGGGAAATACCTGGTCCGGTGTCACGGATATCTATCCGTATATATTTGTTATCACAAGTTCTGGCCTTTATTACTATTCTTCCATAGTCACCAATGGCCTGTTCTGCATTTATAATCAGGTTGAGAAATACCTGTTGTAGTTTATGCTGGTCTCCATAAACCCGTGGGATGTTATCGGCAATTTCTTTATGCAGTGCAATTTTGTGTATTCGCAGTTCATTGGCAATCAGGTCTGTTGTTTTATGGAGAACATAATCGACATAAAGTGGTTCCCTGTCCGGTGCTCTGGCCCGTGAGAAATCAAGGAGATTTCGGACAATTTTACTGGCGCGCTCTGTTTGCTCCATGATATCGCTTAAAATTTCCCGTATTTCCTTCTCATCCATGGAATCGAAATCTTCCAGCAGTATATCAGCAGAAAGTGAAATGTTATTCAGGGGATTATTAATTTCATGAGCTATACCGGAGGAAAATGTACCAATGGAGGCCATTTTTTTTGATTGAATCAGTTGTTCCTGCTTTTGCTCCAATGCTTCAACCATTTGATTGAAATTATCGATTAGTCCTGAAACTTCATCAGGAGAACTGTGGGGTATTTTGATTATCCTGAACTCACCGGCAGCGAGGTTTTTTGTTCCCTGTTCGAGAATAGAGAGACGCAGGAGTATACTCTGGGTCTGGTAGAAAAAAAGTATGGCCCCTACTGTGAACAGAGTGGCAGGCATAAAGGTTAACCAGAACAGGATTGTTTTGAAACCCTCGCTGATATTTTCCCGGTTTAATCGCACAAGCCGTGACGCATTGTCCACCAGCTTCTGGCCAAGAAGACGAACCATTTGTCCGTTTTGATTATCAGGGCTACTCTTTCTCTTGTACTTTCCTGAACCACGCCATTGCTTGAAAGCTTCTGTATATTTGTTGAAATTTTCCTGTAAAATATTCAGAAGCTCTTTTTCCTGGGAAATTTTTATCAATGGGATCAGCTGTTCCAGGGATAATTCTATCCTGTTTTGGGCTCCTATAGCCTCCGCAACACTGTCGCTGTTGAGCATTAGCATGATATTTTTTTCAAAACGGCGTAATTCAAGAATACCATTGAACAGGTCATCAACCCGCTCCATGGTGACCAGTTTGCCTTCCAAAGATACAAACTGCATGGAGTAGACAGAGACTAAGCTAATGATCATTACAATGGCAATACCACTGAGCATGAATAAACGATGCCGGATTGTATATGGATTCAACATCCTTGGAATATTCATTTTTCTCTTACTCTCGCATGTAATATACTATTGATTTTGGCAATTGTTTCTCAATCGTCAGCTCTACCACTCTTTCAGGAATAACACAAATGTAACTTTTCCCACCTGAAATTTCTTCTTATTTTTGTGTATTGTTACGCTGTTACGCGTAAATTTGTTGCTGGTCCAATTTGTCTCCTTTGAAGAAGTGATACACTTTGAAAAGAAAAAGGCCAGGATGAAGCTGGTTCGTTTTTCTATTGGTGATTTGAGTCCGGCAGGAATGGTTTGACAAGAAAAAGTCTAATTTTAGACAGACCCGACCTGGCAGCAAGGCTTTTATTAAAGGCAATATTGTAGGATTATTTTTGACAAAATGCTCTTCAGAAATGCGCTTGCTAAATGGACCGACTCTGTCGGTCATGTGTGGACTCAAATAGAATGTTTCAAACACCATATGTTTTGTCAAAGGAAAACGTGTAATTCGAATGCATCATGAAATCATGAATGTAAAAAAGTGCCAGCTTTAAGCTTTTGGGCTCGAGGGGATTGTGTTAGCACCGTTGGTTTTTTGGGTGACGGGATGGTTAAGAATTACATCAAACATCAAGATAAAGATAACTGAAAAAACATGAAGCTTTCCCAAGTCACTTCCTGAATCAGGATTGGTTTTCGTTATAATAGCACAGCATTTTCACCTGTATTTCAGTTTTTTTTCAGTGAAACAGCCCTTTTTGTTTTTTGATTTCTTGAACAGGAAATTTCCATTCACCACTTTTTTATGTTTTTGTATAGTTCTGATTTAACTATAAAAATGGTATGTTTTGGAATGCTTTGTAAGGTGAATAGGGATTGGGAATCTTTACTGTGCATTAGTAGAATCAATTATAATTATTTTAATTTTAAATTATACTTATTAGAACTTTTTTGTTAGCGTCTCTCCTACATTGTAGGGGTTTCTGCTCAGCAGTTTGCAGGCATAATTAATTACAGTGTGCCATGGCGACGAATCTGTTTTTCGTCTACTGGTGCATCGGTTTTCGAGAATACATATATGAACCCGACTCATACTCAACAACAGGCAGTTGAAATATTATCCCAGGTGCAACCGGATCCGGCCCTTGTTGCCGACATATATTCCCTGGCCATCATGTTGATCTACGGTACCCTCTTTGCCGTTTTGCCGCTGGTGGCCGGGCTCTTGCTTGCTCCCCGGGAAACTGCCCCCTTACTCAGCGCCATTTACGAATGCGGTATGCCGGCTTTTGGCCGGGCACGGGCCGCTCGTTTCGGTGTCTTTTATTATCTGTATGCTCTGATTTTTATTGTTTTTGAGGTTGATGTCCTCTTTCTCTTTCCCATCGCAAGAATATACAGAGAACATGTTGGACTCGCGGGATTTTTTGAGATTTTACTATTTGTAATCATACTGGCCCTGGCTGTCGCCTATGCCTGGACAAAAGGAGTACTGAAATGGGAACGGGAAGCGTTGTCCCTCCACTGATACAGTTTGCACAGCTTGATAAGGTGCTGAATCATGCCAGGGCCAATTCTCTCTGGCCTCTGACATTTGGACTTGCGTGCTGTGCAATTGAAATGATGGCAGCCGCAGGACCGAAATATGATCTGGATCGCTTTGGAGCGGGAGTTTTCAGAGCCTCACCAAGGCAGGCTGATGTGATGATTGTAGCTGGAACTGTAACTCACAAAATGGCAGATACTGTCAAAAGGCTGTACCTGCAGATGCCGGCTCCCAAATGGGTTATTGCCATGGGAAACTGTGCCATGACCGGTGGTCCATTTAAGCTTGATGAGATTAATTATTCAGTTGTCGAAGGGGTGGGGAGTATTGTCCCGGTTGATGTTTATGTGCCCGGCTGCCCGCCAAGACCAGAAGCGCTGATTGAAGCATTTCTTAAACTGGAAGAAAAGATCAGCGGTGTGCGGCGTTTCCCTGAGTCACCTGTTGTGGAATTGCCGGGAACGGAAGAAATTTCTTAACAATCTTATTTCCGGAAAGACACTAACAAACAAAGATAGAAGAAAGGATCATGTCTATAATCGAAACAGCACTCCATGATGTAAATGTCACAGTGGAGGCACAGGATTACCAGCAGAGCGGTATCCATGCCCAGGCAGAGATACAGGCTGAGCAGCTGAAATCCGTATGCCGCGCCTTGCATTCATTCTGTTTTTTTCTTGAAACAGTGACTGCCGTGGACAATCTCTCCACAGAGACCATGCAGGGAGTCTGGTTCTTTAACCATTACAGACAGAGTGCCCGTTTCAAAGTTGTCATAGAGACAGGAAGGAACAACCCGGTGTTTCCTTCCATTGGTGCCATATATCCTGGTGCTGTCTGGCATGAACGGGAGACCGGAGAATTTTTTGGAATTGTTTACGATGGCAGCAAAGACAGTCGCTGCCTGCTCCTGCCGGAAGATGTTACTTTTCATCCTCTGCGTAAAGATTTTAAACGACCTGAACAACAAATTGCAGGGATACACTGATGTTTGATTCTCAGACTGCAGCAACATATAATCTTGAAACTGTAGGTGATCAGGAAAATGATTTCATCCTGAATCTCGGACCACAGCACCCTGGAACCCATGGTGTTCTACGCGTCGTCCTGCACATGGATGGCGAGTATATTTTGAGCGCTGATCCTGTGCTTGGCTATGGGCATCGGATGCAGGAAAAGATTGCCGAGACCCTGACTTATACACAGGTTCTGCCATACATGGCACGAATGGATTATCTGAGCGCCTTGTCCTACAATCAGGCGTGGGTTTGTCTGGTGGAAAAAATGTGCGGCTACGAGGTACCGCGCAGGGCAGAATATATCCGTGTGCTCACAACAGAGCTTAACAGGATTTCAAGCCATTTCCTCTGGTTTGGTGCATTTCTGCTGGATCTTGGTGCTTTCACACCCTTTCTCCACGCCTTCGAAGACAGGGAGAAAATTCTTGATCTGCTGGAAACACTCACCGGATCTCGTCTCACCTACTGCTTCTTCCGCTTTGGTGGAGTTGGCGCAGATGTCGATTCGGTTTTTCTAAAAGGTGCACAGGATTTCGTCGACCATATGCGAAGCCATCTGGCGTCGTATCATGACCTTGTCACCGGTAATGTGATTTTTCAGGAACGAACCAGGGATGTGGGTGTTATCCTGCCCTTTGATACCTGGGGATACGGATTGACTGGTCCTGTTCTCCGTGGTTCCGGTGAAAAGTATGACGTTCGTCTTCGTGAACCCTATTCAATCTATCCTGAACTTGATTTCGAGATTCCAGTGGAACAGACCGGAGACTGTCTGGCCAGATATCTTGTGCGACTGCAGGAAATAGAAGAAAGCCTGAACATCATCGAGCAGACCATAGCAGGAATGCCCGAAGGCCCGATCCGCTCCAAGGTTCCGAAAATCATCAAACCTCCTGAAGGTGAGGCCACTATGTCTGTTGAAACACCAAGGGGTGAGCTGATGATTTATGCTGTGAGTGACGGCAGTAAAATTCCATACCGGGTGAAGTACCGGGTTCCCTCTTTTGCAAATCTCAGTATTTTTTCCAAGATGGCCAAAGGACAGTTGCTGGCGGATGCACTGGCAGTACTTGGCAGCCTTGATCTTGTTATTCCGGAGGTGGACAGATGATTATGGAAATTACCATCGTCCGGACCCTGCTGTCCATCCTGGGAATTACTCTGGTTGTAGGTCTCAATGCTGTTTTTGTGGTCTGGCTTGAGCGAAAAGTTGCGGGCCACATGCAGTATCGGCTGGGCCCCACTGAAGTTGGACCGGCTGGATTGCTGCAGACTGTTGCAGACGGCCTGAAACTGGTTTCCAAACAGATTATTTTTCCGAGGTCTGCGGACACTCCTATTTTTATCCTGGCACCCATTATCTGCCTGGTTCCTGTGTTTGTGGCCCTGTTGCCAGTGCCTTTTTCCGAAAACATTCAGGCCCATGAACTGGATGTGGGATTGCTGCTGGTTATTGCCCTTGGTTTACTCAATACCCTGGGAATTCTCCTGGCTGGCTGGGGCTGTGATAATAAGTACGCACTCCTTGGTGCATCTAGGGCGGTTGCCCAGATTCTCGCATATAAGATTCCGCTCCTGCTCTGCATTCTGCCTATTATTCTCCTGTCCGGAACCTTCAGTCTTCGTGAGATTGTAGTGGCTCAGGATCATTCCCTGTGGTTTGCCCTGTATCAGCCGGTGGCCTTCCTGATTTATCTGGTTGCCATAACAATGGAAACCAACCGCAGCCCCTTTGATTTTGCAGAAGCGGAAAGTGAGCTGGTTGCCGGGTTCCATACTGAATATTCCGGTATGATGTTTTCTCTTTTCTTTCTTGCTGAGTACACCTACATGTTCGTGGCTGCAGCCATTGCCTCTGTGCTCTTCCTTGGTGGCTGGCTGGGGCCGTTTTTTCCCGGGCCTGTGTGGATGCTCTTGAAGATCTATTTTTTCCTTTTTCTTATGATGTGGTTTCGCTGGACTTTCCCACGAGTGAGAGTTGATCAGATGCTCAGTTTTGGCTGGAAGATCCTGCTGCCGATTTCCCTGCTTAATTTTCTTTTAACTGCCGGAGTGATGGCTGCCTTATGAATCGAAGTTACGCAAAAGATATCGCCACCGGACTGGCAAGTCTGTTGACAGGTATGAAGGTGACCATGACCACCATGCTCACCAAAGGACATACCGTTGAGTGGCCCCGTGAAGCTGCCCAGGTACCATTAATGTTTCGTGGCCATATTCAACTGGTTGCCAACAAGGATAACGGATTTGCAAAATGTATAGCCTGCGGCGCATGCGCCAGGGCCTGTCCGTCAAACTGCATTGAGGTAAAAGGTGCTAAACCTGAGGGTGCCAAAAAGAAGTCACCAACATTTTTTATGCTGGATTTTACTACCTGCAGCCTGTGTGGCCTCTGTGTTGAAAGCTGCCCTGTGGTGGCAATAACCTTTTCCCGGGATTATGCGCTTGCCGGATTTGAGCTCCAGCCTTTTGCCGGAATGGATCTGTTGAAAGATGTCGCCTCACCATTTGTGGAGGAACGTAATGACATTTGAACGATTCGCTCTTGATATATACGCGCTTTCCTTTGGCACCATGCTGGTGCAGATAACCATCGGTGCGATAATGGCTGTTCGTTCCCGGAATCTGGTTCACTGCTTTCTGGGGTTGGTTATGACGCTTGTTGGTGTTGCCGGGATCTACTATTTCCTTGGTAGCCCACTGCTTGCCGTGATGCAGATCATGATCTATGTCGGTGCGGTTTGTGTGGCCATTGCATTTGGACTTTCCCTGACCCGCAAGGCTGGTGAAGAAGGTTTGCAGCCTGCCGGTCTGCGTGGGTTTGTCCCACCGTTTATCACCCTTGCCATGCTGGGTTCGGTACTGCTTGGTCTTTCTGAGCGTGAATGGGTTGGCTATCCAAAGAAAATAGATGAATCGCCCATTGGACAGATGTTGCTTGGAGAATACCTTCTGCCCTTTGAAGTTATTTCCATTCTCCTGACTGTTGCTGTAATCGGTGCCATCAGTGTGGCTCTTATTCGGCGGAGGAATTAAGAAACGTGGACTATCTACATACACTGCCCAATAATCTTATTGTTTACATTATTATCGCCCATCTCCTTTTCGGGATTGGACTCTATGGCATGATGTTTCGCCGTACGCTGATCGGTATCCTCATTTCCCTTGAATTACTGATCCAGGGAGTTGGGATCAATGTGATGGCTTTTGGTACTTTTCTCCACGTTGATCCACTGGCCGCGAGAATCATGACCTTGTTTCTGCTTGGCATCGGTGCGGCAGAGGCAGCACTTTTCCTCGGTATTGCTGTTGCGGTTTTCCGTAATTACAAAACTATTTCAATTAATAAACTGACGCGTCTTAAGGGATAATGGAAGATACGATTAGCTCAATTATACCCCTGCTTGCCGCCCTGACTCCAATGGGCGCAGCTCTGGCAATTCCTTTTTTAAGAAAGGATCCGGACAAGCGGGAAGCTGTGTCCATCGGTGCCGCAGCTCTGACTTTTTTTCTGGTTCTGTCCATGGTCCCGACGATCATGGGCGGCAATGTTATTCGTCTGCAACTGGTCGAAATTCTACCGGGTTTTGGCGTCAGTTTCCGTGTGGATGGATTCGGAATTCTTTTTGGAGTGGTTTCCTCCTTTTTATGGATATTCACCACTCTCTATTCAATCGGGTACATGCGTGGTCTTGATGAGCATGCCCAGACCCGGTATTATACCTGTTTTGCTCTGACGCTCGGTTCCGCTCTCGGTGTTGCCTTTGCCGGAAGTCTGTTCACCCTGTATCTCTGCTATGAGCTTGTCTCCATCTTTACCTATCCTCTGGTTATGCACCATGAAGACAGTGAAGGACAGCAGGGTGCCAGAAAATACCTGGTCTATCTCATGGGTGCCGGCAAGCTCTTTTTCCTGCCCGCTCTGGTTCTGACCTTTATCCTCACCGGAAATCTGGATTTTGGTCCGCAGCCGCTGTTAAGTGGAGACAGTAACCATGTCATGCTCATCGGGCTTTATATTCTGTTCCTGGCAGGCCTTGCCAAAGCAGGTCTTATGCCCATGCATTCATGGCTGCCTTCAGCCATGGTTGCACCGACTCCGGTTTCTGCTCTTCTGCACGCTGTTGCCGTTGTTAAGGTTGGTGTCTTCTGTGTGGCAAGGGTTATTTATAATGTGTACGGGCCGGATCTCATGCAGTCTCTGCATCTTGTTATGCCCACGGCATATCTGGCATCAGCGACAATTCTCATTGCCTCAATGATTGCGCTGACCCATGATAATTTAAAAGCGCGGCTGGCCTTTTCCACGGTGAGCCAGCTTGCCTATATTACTCTTGGTTTTGCGCTTGTATCAGTAAGTGGATTAACCGGCGGAGCTATTCATATTGCAAACCATGCCTTTTCCAAGATCACACTTTTTTATTGTGCCGGTGCCATATTTGTGGCCACAGGTAAGAAATATGTGAGTCAGCTCGATGGGATCGGGCGAATCATGCCCTATACCATGGCTGCTTTCACCATTGGTGCACTGTCCATGATCGGTATTCCTGGGACCGCCGGTTTTATTTCAAAATGGTACCTCGGTCTTGGCGCTCTTGAGAATAATTCCGTGCTGCTGCTGGTCTTTCTTCTCACCAGTTCTTTACTGAATGCCGGATACTTTATGCCTGTTGTCTTCCGTGCATTTTTCAAAAAACCGGCAATAGCAGATCTCGCGCTGACAGAAGCAGCTCCCGCCATGGTGGTGCCTCTTACTGTAACTGCAGCCATTACCTTGCTTCTTGGCTTCTTTCCAGGGCCGCTGCTCACATTAATTCAGGGGGTAATTGGTCAATGATTGTTCGTATTATAGCCTGGCTTCGCGGTCACATGTTTTTTGTGAAGATTGTCTGCATTGCTGTGCTCATTGGATTGATTGTGGGAGATCTCTTTGTTCCGAGACACCATCCGCATTTTCTTGGAGATATTATTCCCGGATTCTGGGCAGGTTTCGGTTTTATTGCCTGTGTCCTGATCATCATCATCTCCAAATGGCTGGGCACGGCTTTTCTGTTCCGTCCTGACACCTATTACTCGGCAAATGATGCTAAACCATCTGAAGGTGAGATGAAATGATAGAATCTTTACACGCAGGGAGTTTCTTTTTTCACCCGGCTCTGCTCTTTTTTCTGGGTGCCTGTATCCTGCCATTTATTAAAGGATGGGTGAGAAATGTATTTATCATAGCCGTCCCTCTGCTCTCCCTTGCTCTTGTTATGGTGCTCAGTTATGGCACACACTGGCAGGTGCAGATTGCAGGGGTTGATATTACCTTTGGCCGGGTGGACAGGCTGTCCCTTGTCTTTGCCCATATTTTCTGTCTGATGTCGGTCATCGGTTCACTCTACGGCATGCATCTTAAAGACAACTGGCAGCATGTTGCAGCCTGGGGTTATGTTGGCAGCGCCATAGGATGCACCTTTGCAGGTGATTATCTAAGCCTCTTTTTATTCTGGGAAGGATTGATGATTACCTCAGTCTGTCTGGTCTGGCTTCGTGGAACCGAAGAATCTTTGCGGGCAGGGTACCGTTATGTACTTGTCCATACCTTCGGTGGCCTGTGTCTGCTTGCAGGAATTTTTATTCTCTACTTCAAGACAGGCGATCTCAGTTTTGGCCCCATGGTGGAAGGTGTACCGGTTGCGGCCTGGCTTATTATGATCGGCTTTTTGTTAAACGCAGCCGTTCCACCACTTCACGCCTGGTTGCCTGATGCTTACGGAAGTGCCACTGTAGTCGGTTCTGTTTTCATGTGTGCCTATACCACAAAAACCGCAGTATACACCTTGGCCCGAGCCTTTGCCGGATATGATATCCTGATTCCGCTGGGTGTGGCCATGGCCCTGTATGGTGTTGTGTATGCCGTACTTGAAAACGATACCCGTCGTCTGCTCTCTTATCACATTATCAGTCAGGTCGGCTATATGGTTGCCGGTGTTGGTATTGGTACCGAGATGGCAATCAACGGTGCCTGCGCCCATGCCTATGCCCATATCCTGTACAAATCTCTCCTGTTCATGGGCGTGGGCAGCGTGGTTGCAGTGACTGGCAGGTCCAAGTTCTCTGAACTCGGAGGGTTGTGGAAGTATATGCCGTGGACTTTTGTATTCACCCTGATTGGCGGGCTGTCCATCTCCGCCTTTCCGTTTTTTTCAGGCTTTGTTTCAAAATCCATGGTTATTGCGGGTGCCTGGCAGGATCATCTCATGTGGGCAGGACTACTCCTCACCCTGGCCTCGGCTGGTACTTTCCTGCACACCGGGTTGAAGGTGCCCTATTTTATCTGGTTTAACCGGGAAGAACCGCCCTTTACGCCTCCGAAATCAGAAGCGCCCTGGAATATGCTGGCTGCCATGGCCATTGCTGCATATTTTTGCATCATGCTGGGCTGTAATCCGAACTTTTTATACTCCATGCTGCCTTACCCGGTGGATTACCATCCATATACGGCGGCACATGTCATGGAATCCTACCAGATTCTGCTGTTCACCATGCTCGGGTTCTTCCTCCTGCTTGGCAAGTTGAAGCCTAAAGCGCTTATCGGGCTTGATATAGACTGGTTTTACCGCAAAGGAAGTGTGAAATTTATGGCCTTCTGCCGCAATGTTCCGGCTGCCATTGATAATACCTTTATCACCAACCTGCATAAAACTGTGGCACTGCCCCTGCTGCGTTTCTGTTCCAGGATGTCATCCTGGCATGATACCAAAGTGGTGGATGGCTTTGTTGATGGCTCAGCAGATCGTGTTCTCAGATTAAGTCGTTATCTGAGGCCCTTTGCCCAGCCCGGCTCTTTGTCCAAATATCTGGCAGGCATGTTGACATTCCTTGCCACCACTGTTTTGGCTGCTGTGACCCTGGCTTTATACTGATAGAAATAACCTGAATCCGTGACGGCTGGATGATTTTTTCGAGGATAATTTGCTGATTTAGCATAACAAGTAAAGCATTATGTCATATTTGGAAAAATCACCCGCCGCCCCTGCTCACGGATTCAGGAATAAGACAAACATTTATTGAGATAACAGTTACGATAGAATGGAATCCATATTACATTTAAATACCATGAGCATTTCAGTGCTCAGCACGATTATCTTCCTGCCGATAGGAGGGGCTCTGCTCTTACCGCTTATTTCCGATGACCGGG
Source organism: Desulfocapsa sulfexigens (assembly GCA_015662865.1). GTDB lineage: Bacteria > Desulfobacterota > Desulfobulbia > Desulfobulbales > Desulfocapsaceae > Desulfocapsa > Desulfocapsa sulfexigens_B. The sequence goes on along the minus strand of DQTH01000126.1, from coordinate 4,334 downwards.
CGGCAAAGCTGTACAGCCTTCTTCTTACCGTGGTTGTGATGATTCTTTCCGTCCCTCTTTACACCCGTTTTGATCCGGGTTTATCCGGATTTCAATTTGTTGAGCAGCGTACCTGGGTGGAGAGTGTTGGTTTATCATATTTGCTGGGTATTGATGGAATCAGTCTACCGATGATTCTGCTTACCACCCTGTTCGGGCCTATTGTCGTACTCTGTTCCTGGTCCTATATTACCAAAAGGGTTCGTGCTTTCATGGCCTGCCTGCTGCTCACACAGGGTATCATGGTTGGAGTATTTGCAGCACTTGATGTAATGCTCTTTTACTTTTTCTTTGAGTCACTGCTTGTTCCCATGTTTCTGATGATTGCAGTCTGGGGCGGACCTAGAAGAATATATGCTGCAGTGAAGTTTGTGCTTTATACCCTGGCCGGGTCTATTTTTCTGCTCCTTGCGCTCATCGCACTGTCATTAAAGGCGCATACCTTCAGCTATCCTGTCATAATGATGCTGAACCTGACGCCTCAGTTTCAGTTCTGGCTTTTTCTGGCCCTGCTTGCGGCTTTTGCAGTCAAAGTACCTATGTTTCCCGTACATACATGGCTGCCTGCTGCACATGTTGAAGCACCCACAGCGGGTTCAGTTATTCTGGCCTCAATTCTACTCAAAATGGGAACCTATGGCCTGTTGAGATTCAATCTGGCTCTGGCCCCTCTTGCCAGTGTGGATCTTGCTCCGATCATGGTGTTCTTTTCCATTGTGGCAATTCTTTACGGCGGCTTTCTCTCTCTTGCCCAGACAGATATTAAAAAGCTTATTGCCTACAGTTCCGTTGCCCATATGGGCTTTGCCACACTGGGCATTTTTACCCTTACCTTACAGGGAAACCAGGGAGCCATGCTGCAAATGGTGAACCACGGTTTGACCACAGGCGGTCTATTTCTGCTGGCCGGAATGCTATATGAACGAAGCCATTCAAGGGAGCTTGATGTCAATGCAGGCCTTGGCCGTCTGATGCCTGCGTTTGGCTTTTTCCTTGGTCTGTTCAGTCTCTCTTCTCTGGCTTTTCCGGGAACTGCAAGTTTTGTTGGTGAATTTCTTATACTGGTTGGGGCCTTTAATCTTGACTGGCGGGTTGGAGCCTGGGCGATTCCTGGCGCATTGCTTGCCGCGGCCTACATGTTCCGCCTGTTTTTACGGCTCACCTGGGATGCCAAAGGGAATAAATCACTGGCCCGTGATCTGAACTTCAGAGAATGGCTCAGCCTTGCCCCCCTGGCAATACTGGTAATGGTGTTTGGTTTTTATCCCAAACCGCTTTTGCAGATAATGGATCCGGCACTTGATAGACTAATTGCCAGGTTACCGATCGTGGAAGGGTCTCAGATCGCAGCCCATATGCAGACCATGGTTCATTCAATTTTCAACTGATTTTTATTGGAATAATTGAGCCTGAATTCTGCAATTGGCAAGTTCGTCGGAGATGCGAGGCATCAATGGTGCAGACGTATTTGTATACTTCACTCAAACGATGAGTTGACCTGTCGGCACATATCGCAATAACATCTTGATTTGAAATAAAGAAATTTTTTCTCATTTTTTGAAGTGCAGGATTTAGGTTGGATTGTAACGTCTTTTGATATTCAGATTTACAGGAGTTATGAGTGGCTATTTTACAAGCAATATTACCTGAGCTCGTTCTTGGATGTGCTGCCGCCTTTTTCTTTGGCTGCAGCCTGTTCGATGTGAACAAGAACATGCACCGTTTTGCCGTTGGCTGGGCTGGAGCAGCACTGCTTGCAGCTGTGGTTGCAATGAATGGAAATGCTGAGCTTTTACATGGTGCCTACAAGGTTGATTCTTTCAGCAGGTTCTTTGCCCTGTTCATTACCGGTGCTTTCCTTGTGGCCATAATTATCACTCTGCGTCTGGAAGATATCGATCGTCAGGTCCGCAGTGATTTCTATTTCTTTTTAACCGTATCCACTTTTGGCCTTGTCCTTGTGACCGGGGCCACGGAACTGCTGACCCTGTTCATTGCCCTTGAGATCTCGTCTTATCCGCTTTATATCGCGACTTCCTATCGTAAGGGGCTTGGATTTCAGTTTGAAGCAACAGCCAAATACCTGGTTTTTGGTGTTGTTTCCACAGCACTCATGATTTACGGGATCAGCTATCTGTACGGTGCCCTTGGTTCAACTTTTATAAATGATATTGTTTTTGCCCTGCCTTCCCATCTCCAAGATCCACTGACTCTGGTCGGTGTTATCTTTTTTATGGCTGGGCTGCTCTACAAACTGGCTGCCTTTCCTTTCCATTTCTGGGCACCTGACGTGTATTCCGGTGCTGCCGCAGAGGTTGTTGCTTTTGCAGCCAGCCTGCCGAAACTCGCTGCCGTTGCACTTTTCGCGAGAATTGGCGGTGTGTTCATAGATTTTGAAGTTCTTGCTCCGGCCCTTGCCCTTCTGGCTGTGCTTTCCATGACTGCCGGTAACCTGATGGCCCTTACCCAGACAGAACTGAAACGCCTTCTTGCCTATTCTGCAGTTTCCCATGCAGGCTATATCCTGCTGGGTATTCTGGCGGCCTCAAAAGGTGGCTTGAATTCGGCTCTTTTTTATACGGCAGTGTATGCTGTTATGTCGCTGGCAGCTTTTCTGATTGCGGTGCTCATGGCAGAAGACGGTAAAAACGATATACCTCTGGAAGATCTGAGTGGGCTGTGGCAACGTGCGCCTCTTTTGGCCGTTGTCTTTACCATTGCCCTTGTCTCTCTAGCTGGATTGCCCCCCACTGCCGGATTTACCGGTAAGCTGATGCTGCTGACTGCAGCATGGAAGGCCGGATGGTTTTGGACGGTTGTCTTTGGTGTTTTAAATTCCCTGCTCGGACTGTTTGTCTATCTCAATATTATCAGAATCACTCTGGTGGCGGACGGCAACACTGGACAGAAAACGCTTTCCTGCCCTCCACTTCTGCAGTCAACCGCAGCTGTCCTTGGTGTCTGTCTGCTGGTTTTCGGGGTTTTACCAAACGGTTTGTTAAACATGGTCGAAAAGGCTTTGGCAGCACTACTTTATATCTGATTTCCTTCCGGAGAGCTTCTCTTCTTGAAACAGGGCTGCATAAACATATCTGATTATGTATGAAGCTCAGTCATTTTTGTTGGTCATTCCCGCGAAGGCGGGAATCCAGGCCTCTGATACGAAACTGGATCCCCGCCTTCGCGGGGATGACAGCCTGAGATTTTTTAATTCCTGCGTTTTATCAGCTCATTATGCCTTAGACAGTGTGAAGTCGGCTGAGTTTCATCTGTAATCAGATAAGACTCAGCGGCCTGTTTCTCCTGACTAACACCCCCAAAAGGGTATAAGTGCCTTGTGGGTGTTTGCAATATTTTGATTTCAAATTCAATCCACAAAAGCTCACTTTTTATTGCTGTTTATATGGAGTAAGGCACTAAACTGCTCAGCGGCTCAATCAACAGAATCTTGTAACTGCCAGCCGGATAATTGTTGCTGCGACCACAATCAAGAAAAAGACTCTGATAAACTGAACTTCTCTTTTACTCACCAGAGTGGAACCGCAATAGGCACCAATAATTTGTCCGATTCCCATGGCAAGGCCCGCGCCCCAAAGAACCAGGCCCGAGTAGAGAAAAATACTCAGCGCAACAAGATTACTGGTAACATTGAAAAGCTTGGTCTGGGCTGTTGCCTGCTTGAGATCCAGTCCCAGCAGCAACACCAGGGAGATGGTCCAGAAACTGCCGGTGCCGGGACCGAAAAACCCGTCATAAAAACCGATGAGCAGTCCAAAAACAGTATAAAACAGGCCATGGCCTATTTTGTGTGGCTGTTGTTTAAAACCGAGTTTTGGTGAGAGAGCGGTGTAGGCAAAGAGCACGATCAACATTGCAATGATCAGGTTTTCCAGAAATGCTGCTTCGAAAAACTGTACGGCAATGGCACCGGACAGGGCTCCAAGGAAGCTGAAAAAGAAGCCTGTGAACAATTCGCGCGGGTTCATGAGCCCACGCCTTGTATAGTTCAGTGCCGCAGTAAGACTGCCACAGGAACTCTGCAGTTTATTGGTCGCAAGGGCCTGATGGGGTGGGATGCCCACTGCCAGCAGCGCAGGAACGGTTATGATTCCTCCACCACCTGCTATGGAATCGATAAAACCAGCCAGTATGCCAGCCAGGAAAAGTAACACGAGAATCGGAATTGTTAATTCCATAAATTATCAGCAATTCCCGAAGCAAGCCTCGTTGTAGTTTGAAAACGGGTATATAGGCCATTTGATTTAGCAATATACCGTTTTTAACATAATCCGATC
>DQTH01000186.1 GCA_015662865.1 Desulfocapsa sulfexigens | reverse complement strand
TGTAAAAGTTTACGAAGACTATTTTTATAAATTACACTATTGCTGCGTTTTCGGCCTGCCCGGGAATTGCTGGGTGCTACAGGGGTTACCCCTGCATTGGGCTTTAGTATGGCACCAGAACTAACCTTCGAGTGGCTGTTTCGCCGCGTTTTTGCCAGTGGACTGTGGGGAATTATATTTTTGCTCCCTGTTTACAAAGACAATCCCATAAAAAAAGGCGTCGTTCTCAGTATTCTGCCCTGGCTATCCAGTGTATTGTTTGTTTTTCCCATGCGGATGGATGTCGGTTATTTTGGTTTGGGATTTGGTATGGGTACGCCCATCTGGACGCTTTTTTTCGCCATCATCTGGGGCGTGACAGGGACCCTGTTTTTGTCCACCATACAGTGCAAAACCGGATGCCATAAGCCGTAGAGCGAAGCTGCCCAGCCCTGGCATCCCGAATTGATTCATCGTGTATGTGGTTACCTGCTAACAACACCCCACAAGGGGGGTAAGTACCTTGTGGGTGTTTGTGACATTCTGAATCCAAATTCAACCCACAATGTCTTGTTTTATTACTGTTTATATGGAGTAAGGCACTAATATTTCACCACTCGAGGCAATTTTTTAGCCTGGGTTATCCAGTCCTTTGTTTGCGTTAATGTAGGTATTTTGCGGACAAGACTCTTCTTCTCATTGACATTAGCAAGTTTTGCGTAGAGATTTTCAAAATTTCTCAGCGCAAGTTCCGGCACAGTATCAACTCCTGCCTGTTTTAACAGGTCTGCATACTGGGTACCGATACCCTTTATTCTCGCCAGATCTACCCGATTAACCCAGCTGAGTATCTGCTTTTCAGTGACACCTGCTTTTTCTGCTGCTTTCTTACGTCCTTTTTTTTCACAGCATGTTTTTAAAAGGCTTTCCAATGAGCCAATACCTGCCGCTTTGAGTTTTACTGAGTACGAGTCACCAATACCTTCGATCTCAGATAACTTTGCCATAATTGCTCTCCTTTAATTGCTTTGTTGTTCTGTGAAAACACTCTATCCCATTGCTTCGCTGTATCAGGCTGCAGGATAATTCCTACTGCAGACAAAAAATTCCGTTTTTAAAAGGTGATGGATGAGTAAAAACATACTTTCTTTTCCATTCCGCCATTCCCGCGCAGGCGGGAATCTTGTCATTTCAATAGGTTCTGGATTCCCGCCTGCGCGGGAATGACAGACACACTAAAAGCCTGTTGTCGTCCCAGTTCTTTGGATTTTCACCTGCGCGGGAATGACGGCACAGAGGACTTTTTACGACACCACCAAAGGTAGCCTTATTTCTTCTTTTTCTGTCCGTAAGATATGTTTTTCCCTTCGCTTCTTTCTGATCTTGATAAAAAGTTTCAGGGTGAAAAAATACCAGATAATGGCAGTGGGCAGGGCAAGAATGATCCCGCCAGTCAGCATAATCCTAACAAGCTCACCCCCTGGATGAGAGAGCATTTCGACTGACGCTGCAAACCCTTCTCCGGATGAAACAGCCCCAGGGACAGCGCTTATTTTAGACCAGGTAATTGAGTATGGTGTCAGCAAAATACCAATGACCGTGCATAGGTAACAGATGGGAATATAGGTGAAAGGGTTGCAGAAAATCCAGGTGGTAACAATACCGGCTATGACCGTGGTGCTGGTAGCACAGCAAAGTGCGATGATGCCAATGGTATGGAAGCGCATTATCGACAAAACCCCTAACAGGGTGCCAGTAAAACTTCCCCAGGCAATAGATTGTGGATCTCCTTTAATGCGGAGAAACTTTAATCGATAATGTTTTCCCAGCCGTTTCAGAGTCATTCAACGATACGCAACAAAGAGGTAGGTAATTGCTTACATATACCTGTTCTTGCGTAACACTGCAACTCTACTATTTTCTTTTTGGACAGCTCATTTTCAGATCAGGAGGGTATGGTGAAGACAACACATGTTTGCTCTTGTGAACTTTCTTATTTTAAACAGAAGGTTGTTCTTTCTCTGGGAGGATAATCTGGAGAGTTACGAAATAATCAGGAAAAATACATAAAAAAAGCCGGTCACAGAAATATTCCTGTGACCGGCTTTACACTACTTGTGGGCGTATTAGAAAAAACTGGCATTAATCAGAAAATGTACGCCAATACTTGCGATATAACCAAGAGCAATCACCGGCATCCATTTCATATGTCCGGCAAATGTATACATTCCACGAGCCTGTCCCATCAGCGCCACGCCTGCAGCTGATCCGATGGAAAGCAGACTGCCGCCAACACCCGCAGTGAGCGTTACCAGGAGCCACTGGCCAGTGGACATTTCCGGATTCATGGTAAGAACCGCAAACATTACCGGAATGTTATCTACAATGGCAGAGAGAAGACCAACAAGAATATTTGCAACGGTTGCTCCCCAGCTGCCATACATAACTTCTGAGGTCATGCTCAAATAACCGATAAAACCCAGACCACCAACGCAGAGAATAACGCCATAGAAAAACATCAGCGTATCCCACTCTGCACGGGCGATATTTCTGAAGACATCAAAAGCCAAGACATCACCGACCCTTTCCTCTGCTTTTTCAGAATCATAGTCGGGACTGTTTTTGCCGTTTTTGTGTGTTCTCTTCAGGTAGTATCCGTATAACTTCAGATAGGAAAGGCCTGTCATCATGCCCATCATAGGTGGCAGGTGCAGAAAGTTATGGAAACTGACTGCAGTAACAATGGTCAGCAGAAAAAGACCGATAACCACAAAAGCACCGCGTTTCAACTGAACATTACTCTCTCCGGCAGCAGGTTTAATATTGGGCACCGCAAAACTCATGATCACCGCCGGCACCAGCCAGTTTACAACAGAAGGGATAAAAAGGTTAAAAAATGTCCAGAAACTCACAATTCCTTTCTGCCAGACCATGAGTGTCGTGATATCACCAAACGGACTGAAAGCACCACCTGCATTAGCTGCAACAACAATGTTGATACAGGATAAACCGACAAACTTCACATTATCCTTGCCAATGGCCATGACAACGGCACACATGAGAAGTGCAGTTGTCAGGTTGTCGGCAACTGGAGATATAAAAAAGGCAAGAACACCGGTTACCCAGAAAATTTTTCGGAAAGAAAATCCTGCTGCCACCAGCTTGATCCGCAGTGTTTCAAAAACCTGCCTCTCTTCCATGGCATTGATATAGGTCATGGCTACTAGCAGGAAGAGAAAAAGCTCTGCATATTCGAGTATGTTATGGCGAACAGCAACTTCAGCAGCGTGGGTAAAACCGTGGCTGGCATAGACGTAACCGATGATTCCCCATATGACACCTGCAGCAAGCAGAACAGGTTTGGATTTACGCATATGGGTATATTCTTCAGCCATAACAAAGCCGTATGCCACAACAAAAATCAGCAGTGATACATAGCCGACCCAGTTTGATGTCAGATCAATATGATTTCCGCCACCTCCAGACGATGCCATTACAATTCCGGGCATTCCAAGCAATGCAAACACAAATAAGAAAACTCTGTATGGTGCCTTAAACAAAACGCTACCTCCTCTTTCGCTCTTTAAGTGTTCAGTATTTAGATCTAAAAAAACAAATCTGCATAATTAAGGTAATCACAATTACAACACGAATGGAATAGAAATCTCTATTCCGTTCACCGACAATTCCACAACAGTAACCGGTCAGGCACCCGCAATCGGCAGGTTTTGAAAAAAGCTCATCCGGCTAACATATATTTTGGTAAAAACAGGCATATAAGTGCGGCGGGAAAGCAGGACCACAAATTTACTGTGCCATGCTTTTAGCACTTCTAAGTGTGCATTGATTACATCGGCAGGAATACTGTTGATTGAATTGCTTATTATTTTCTGATTACGTATGAAACTCAGCCTTTTTGTTTGTCATTCCCGCGGAGGCGGGAATCCAGAGGGCTGGCACGAAACTGGATCCCCGCCTCCGCGGGGATGACACCACCACGATCAC
>DQTH01000009.1 GCA_015662865.1 Desulfocapsa sulfexigens | reverse complement strand
TACAATTTCCAGCAAAAAAGACACTTTTTGAAAATTTTATATAAATTTTGAAATAGTTAGGTACTTTTTAGGAATAGTTACTATTGGAACTTCAGATTAAAAGCCAGTGCAAATAAGGTCAAAAAAACCAGAAAAAGGAAATCAGGAGGAAAACAGTTGGCACTGTTTTAATTGTTACATCAGCTGAAATGCAAAGAAAGGGGAAGAAACCAACAGAGGAGTTGGAGCTTGTGGATACTCTGGTTCATTACTCGCAATGCTGAGATGTTTATGTGCGGGATTTGAAAAATCTTCTGATATACAATAAACCTGTATCCGCTGCCAATGTCTACCTTGGACAAGAGCCGGCCATTGAGCGTACTAACACTGGTCCGGCTCCAAAATAACCTGTTGTTTGTGGAAAAATGATCCGCACTAGTTGATCACGCTGTCTTCAACAGGCTGGCAATGCACTTAGGTAGTCTATCTTCAAGCTCAGTTGCGGTATAACCAAAGCCATATTCATCATAGAGAGAATCTCCAGCCATACCATGAAGGAATACTCCGGCCGCCGCCGCGGTTTCACAGGATAATTTCTGACAGACCAGACCACCAATAATACCAGTAAGCACATCTCCCATTCCACCGGTTGCCATACCCGGGTTACCACTGGTATTTATGTATGTGAGGCCTCCGGAGGAAGTCACAATAGTACCGGAACCTTTTAGAATCATAATACAGTCTTTACATTCTTTTCCGTAAATTCTACATGCCTCCTGGGCGGCGCTTACACGGTTATCCTGGATTTCTTCAATGGAGCATCCAAGAAGTCTGGACATTTCTCCTGGATGAGGAGTAAAGATTCTTGGTCCTGCAGCACCAGGTAGTGTGCCTCTGTTTTTGGCAAGGATGTTCAATGCGTCTGCGTCAAGAATAATTGGTAATTTGATGGTTTCATAGAGCTTCAAAACCAGATCCGCAGTTGCCTGATCTGTTCCCAGTCCAGGGCCAAGGATTACGGCTTTCTTGCCGACAAGACCTTGGTCAATGAGAGTGAAATCATTGATACTGAGAAAAGATGTGGAAGCAGGGAGAGGAATTGTCATTGCCTCAACAAGGAGCGATTCGTAAGTTGCATTAAGATCTTTCGGGCTGAAAAGACTTACAAGACCGGTACCAGCGCGTAGCGCACTTTTTGCAGCAAGAATTGCGGCACCTGTTTTACCAACGGATCCGGCGAGAATAGCGAGATGTCCATGGCTTCCCTTGTGTACATTATCCACACGTTTAAGTGAGGAAATCAAGGTGGCTGCAGTTGCCCTGTCAAGGAGTTCCGTTGTAATTCTTGCTCGTTCCATGGCTTCCGGTGGAATACCAATATCAATTATATGTACTTTGCCGGCAAATTCAGGGCCATGGTGGAGAACGTGTCCAGGTTTGGCACACCCGTAAGCTGCTGTGTAATCAGCTCGTATGCTGCTGCCATGGATTTTACCATTGTCGGAATCCATGCCTGAAGGAATGTCAACGGCTATCACAGGAAGACCACGTGTCGATTCTGAATAGTTTATAAAATTAATGGTGTCTGCAAACTGGTCAGCAACCGGTCTTGAGAGACCGGTACCAAAAATTGCATCAACGATGGCATAGCAATGTCTTCCCTGGTTGAGAAACTGTTTATATAATACAGGGAGTGTTTGAACCCTTGCCACTGAGTCAATGACATGAAAGGGTAGACGTAATTTGCGAACAATGGCCATATTGGCAGCGGCTTCGCCTGTAAGTTTATCAGGGTCCACAAGAAAGAAGAAGATAGGCCTGCAACCACGCTGATGCAGGTGCCTTCCTATAACCAGTCCATCTCCTCCGTTATTACCGGGACCTATGAAGATAAGAGAAAAAGAATTTGCAGCAGAGCCAAGTTCTTTTTCCATCATATGAACGGTACCAAGACCGGCGTTTTCCATCAGGACTATGCCTGGAATGTGAAATTCGTTGATTGCGCAATGATCGAGTCCGCGCATTTCTGTAGCGTTAGGTAGTTTCATAATAGGTAATGTGTAAGAATGCAGCGATGATTATTTTTTTCAATCTGAGATGCGCAATAATTGTCCGGAGGAATTATGTAAGGGCTTTTAAGAAACCAATTATAGTATCAGTCAATTGTTGCGGGTTGCTGTCAGCATGTTGAATAATACCTAGAAAGTATCGACCAAGTGAAAATACAAGTATGTTATTTCCCGAGTCTCTCTCTATGCAGCAGTAGATATATCGTCTGCCTTCAAAATCTTCAACAAGAGAGTCACAGTATTTCCCACTTGTGACGATGGCGGATGCCAGAGAGACAGCTTGATCGTAGTTATCACTCACAACATAGCCGTCATCTCGAACAAGGATATAATTTGCAACACCTTCAATATCACCGAGTCTTGAAAAGTCTTTTGCTGTTGCCATGTTATTCCCCTTTTGAGAGGTCGTTCAGTTCATTTCTGAATGCTGTTCGATCATTTTCATCGTCAATTTCGTTTTCGAGTATAGAAATCAGTTCTGGGAGTGTTGAAAGGGTGGGAGGTGCGGCTAAACCCCATATTTCAACTGAATCCTGGAAGACCAGTTCTGCAACTGGCCCAATATAGAGAGCAAGTTTTGACTGTATAGTCTCTAATGGTTCTTTCAACTCAGATTCCGAAGAAAAAAGAGACTCCATCAGATTATCGGCAGGTATTACCTCTTCAAACAGCGGCTGAGTTGGTTCATATTGAGGAGGCTTTTCCGTGTTAATGTTCAGTGCCATTTGAATGGTCATTTTAATCATGCCTGCAGAAAGAGATGGCTGATGGAGGAGGAACATCCATTCCCCATCTTTGATATTTGTACCAAATAGAATCAGATCCTTGTAGGCAACACGAATGCCATCGGTATCGTGAAAATGAACAGAGAGCATTGATACGATTTTTGTGAGTTTCAAAGCGACTTGCTGGAGTGCGTCATCACCTGCCATTCCAGCGGTCTGATTAGAATAAATTCCTCTATTCCGCTCGTAAAGAAAGCCTCCTGAAACTTCAGGAAGACTGGCGATTATATCAGTTAGCTTTGCTTCGTAATCCATTGCGCCTCCATTGCAACGTTTGTATATGTAATGTCAGGAAAACAGCTGAGAAGATAGAATTAGGAACGATTTTTTTTATTATCTGACCATTAGATTGTATATTGGGCATTTTTGACTGTCAAGTTAAAAGAATTATGGAATCAAGTGCTTGCGCAGGTTTATCTGGTATGAACAGAAACATGAAATATGGAGAAAAGTGAAATGGAAATTATCGTTTTTCAGGAACGTGGTTCCGGTGAACTGAAGGTTGCGGGCGTTGAAAACTATAGCGATGGAATTACAATAAAAAAAACTATTTCAATCGATGAATTCCTTCCTGACTTCATAGAAGATCCTGAAGATTATATCTCTTCTGCTTTTCAAGCTGATCTTGTTTTAAACTATTTGAAGCACCCGGACCTCGTTGACTATATCATGAGAATCTGTAAAGAAAAAGGAATCGTGATTGTTTCTCCAGGAAAAAAAGGAACAGGATTTACTCCTTTTACCTGCTGTGGTCTTGGAAGGAATGAAAAGCTTGGAACATATGGGGAAAAGTTTGGCTTACCGGAATACAAAGTTGTGCTTCAGGGAGACAGGATCAAAGAAATTCAGGTTATGCGAGGAGCACCATGTGGGGCTACATGGGACGCTTTGCAGGAATATATAGGTTGTTGTGTGGACGATGTGCTCACCCGCCTGCCAAGGCAGGTACAGTATTTCTGTTCGGCTGATCCCAGCGGTTTTGATCCGGTAAGCGGAAAGAGTCCTGTCCATTTTGCCGGTTATGTCCATATTGCAGCGTTGAAGAAAGCCATTGAAGAGGCAGGCGAGGAATAACTGTAAGAGTAATTGGTGTTTCAGTTGGCAGGGTTGTTTTTACCGAAAATTTTCCGAAACAGCTTTTGGAAAGGCGCAAATATTTTAGAACAAAGAGTAGACATTCCATTTTTGAGCGAATCAGGAATGACAGGATGTTCATTGGCGGCCTGTCTTACAAAATATAATGTGATGACCAAAAAGATAAAATCAGGTGTCCACATTGCCGCAATCACAGGGATCCCAGTATTTTCAGCAACACCTTTTCCCAGAGTGAAAAGTATGTAATACAGTATAAAAAAGGCCAGGCCCAGAGGTACACCAGCAGCCTTTCTGCCAGGACCTGCCTGCAGACCAAGCGGCATTCCAAGCAGGCTTAATATGAAGCAGCCGACAGGGAGAACCAGCCGTCTATGGTATTCAATTAAGGTTTTTCGTCCTTTTTGGGTATCACGGCCCAGCTCAGTGGCATATTCCTGCAGTTGAGCCATGGTCATGGAATCTGCTGAGCGTTTTGTAACATCTTCACCATCCAGAATGGTTGGAGGTTGCAATGGTATGTTGATTGTATATTTTTCAAAAGTGATGATCTGGGAGCGCTTATCATCCGGGCGGTGCAGACTTCCATTTCTCAGGGTTATTGTGACCATCATATTATCAATCTGGGCATTCATGGTGCCGGATTCTGCCATGGTTATAATCGGATTTACCTGTCCCCTCATATCTGATACCCAGACATTTCCCCATTCTCCTGTGTTCCTGTCAATGGTATCCACATAGACTACAAGATCACCCAGGGCTTCAGTGAACTGATGCTCTTTAATGCCTTTATCAATTTTTTCTTTTGCTACCTGAAACATGAGCTGTTTCATGGCAATTTCAGATTTTGGAATCAGGGTAGCTGAAAAGTATCCGGTAATAAGGGCAATGGATGCAGAAACAAGAAGAACTGCTGGAATCATCTTGTAGAGACTGATGCCGCTGGCTTTAAATGCCAATATTTCTGCGTCTGAGGAAAGTCTCGTGAAAGAGATAATCACACCCATCATGGCAGCCATGGGTATTGAATAGAGAAAAATATTGGGAAACAGGTAGAGAAAAAGACGAATAAAATCGACAAAACTGATTTCGAGTTCCAGAACAACATTTAGAAACGGAATAAGTTTCACCAGAAAAAAGACACTGTTCATGATAACAAAACTGGCAAAAAACGGTGCCAGCATTTCTGTTGTCAGATAGCTGTCTAATAGTGTGGGAAATCTGGTGGCTTTTGACATCTTTTCAGTGTGGGTTGATATGGTTTTAATCCGAATTGGCTGTTTGGCTATTACGCCGTGACAGAGTGTACAGAATAATGTAAAAGGTCACAAGAAAGAATTGCAGTGGATAATTTGGTAGCTGTATTTAAAGAGAAGGCGAGCCACTCGGGTTACGTGACAAATAGAGCGCCATTTAGTTTCTTACAGAATATTTTCTCGGAGTCTGTGTTTATCTGTTTTTTATCAAAGATAATATTCTCGTAAGGTACTTATGCCCCCTCGTGGGATGTTAGTTTAACGTACAGGAGTGAATCATGCATTTATTTGAAACGGACGATGGCGACATCTGGGTTTGCATAACCTGTGGCCGGGAACGTGAAGAAGAGATTAAAGCGAAAAACTGGGAGTATATTTTTGATAAGGACGACCCTGTATTGCGCTGCAAACTCTGTGGCGGACCTGATTATGAGGTGGAAGATTAACAAGTTCCTGTTTGTACACATCAGTGGAACACAAAAAGGAAATTTCTAGAATTTAGCATCTGCCAGAGGCCCATCAATGGTCACCTCTATCCAGTGCTGATCCCACCATTCCTTAGGTGTGACGAAAATCCCATTGATCAGCATGGAAAAATGGAGATGGTCACCGCCAGCCATGCCGCTTTTTCCTGAATTACCCAGGATGTCTCCTTTACTCAGGCTGTCTCCAGGGGCAACATTAATCTGGCTCAAGTGTGAGTAAAGACTGACGACTCCCTGGCCATGATCAAGCATTACCATATTTCCATAAATTCCAAGGTAATCTGCAAAAATAACCTTTCCTGTTCCGGCAGCTTTGATCGGAGCGTGTTGGGTTGAAGCGATATCCATGCCAAGATGCACCTGTTTGTCTATGGCATCACCATTGTAGTAATAGGTACGGTGATCCGCAAAACCCGCTCTGCTGCTGCCTGCCATACGAAGAAATTTTCCAGACCAGAGTCTTGTCATTTCGGGATTCATACAGAGATCGTGGATCTTTTGGTTGTTCATTGTACGTACGTTGCGGTTGGCATAGAGGTATTTTTGTACAAGAGCACCCTCCATTTCAGGATAGTGTACTTCAAATTCGGGAATTTTTACGGACAGAAAACTATCTCCAACATTAATACGATCCTTTTTCTGCTTTGCTTTTTGCATAACCGGAGCAAACGGTTTGACCGTTCGGTTACCTGCGGCATCTTCAGCAATAATGACAGATTTAGTGATTTCGCTGGCTGTATAGGGAAGTGCAATATATGCGATGTATTTTGAATCAGACCCATCGGTGAGGGGAAAGCCGGGGTGATAATTATCGTTTAGCATTACCCCATGTTTTATTTGATCATCAACGCGGTAAATTACGATCCCTGCGCCACCTGGTTTAATATATTTTTCACTGTGGATAATTGCTATTCTGGGAGGTTTCGTGTCTATGGTGATGTCATGAGCAAGGATTGCCAGGTTTCCTTTCAGGAGCCCACGAAAGGAGTAGTCTGTGACTTCCACCTTTAATACTGCTTTTCCTTCTTTAAGATTAAGAGCTTTGGCATTCAGTACAACATTTATTGTTTCCTGATTTGTTCCAATGGTGTCCTTGCCCTGACGTGGAAATTCTTTGCTGAATATAACCTTTTCTTTACCATTCTGTATTGCTGCAATCTTAACTGAGCGGAGGCCGCTTTTTTTGTCGGAAACAGTGAGATTAAATGGTGTATTGTTTCCTATATATTCAGGGGAATTGGAGCTTGCAATTTGTGGCTTGTCACCTTCAAAATAGGTGATGAATATGTATCCGCCAGCACCAGCAAGGATTAATAAAAGAATCAGGAAAAACGGAAACGATGATCGTTTCTTCTTAAACCTTCTGTTCATACGAGCCATGATATTTTGTTTCGTTGAAAGTTATAATTCTAGTGTATTTTATTTTGAAACCGAAGGGGTTCAATCAGTCCAGTTTATATCATATTTTTCAATATGGAAGTTTTTACTGGGAACAATGGTCAGTCTTTTTCCAATTTCCTGTTCAAGCTCATTGGTAACTGCTTCCTCTTCCTTGAGAAGCATGTCTGCAACGCGAGGATGAACATTAAGGGTGATATTTGAGCCATGATGTCTTTTGGCTCTTCTGGAAATTTTACGGAAAATCTCATAACAAATGGTTCGACGGGATTTGAGTACACCTTCTCCGGCACAATAATGACAGGGTTCACACATCATCTGGCTGAGGTTTTCACAACTTCTTTTTCTGGTCATCTGGACCAGGCCAAATTCAGACAGTTTCAAAATGTTGATCCTGCTCTTGTCTTTTTTTACAGCCTCTTTAAAAGAATTGAAAAGCTCTTCCCGGTGACCTTCGTTTTCCATGTCAATGAAATCGATAATGATAATGCCACCAATATTGCGCAAGCGGAGTTGGTAGGCTATTTCTTTAACAGCCTCCATATTGGTTTTGAAGATTGTGTCTTCAAGATCGTTTTTACCAACATATCTTCCTGTATTTACGTCAATTACAGAAAGTGCTTCGGTGGTTTCAATTATGATATATCCGCCTGAGCGCAGCCAGATTTTTTTCTCCAGTGCTCTGTTTATTTCAACATCAATTCCGTGAGCTTCAAAAAGAGGGGCTTCGCCTTCATAATAAGAGATCCGGTTTTGCAGTTTTGGGGCAAATGTCTGCACAAAACCGAGCAATTTCTCGTATGTCTGACGATCATCGAGGATGAGGCTGGAGACTTCATCTGTGAACAGATCACGGACTGAGCGAAATGTAATGTCGAGATCTTTATAAATCCTTGAAGGAATTTTTGAGGTCTGTTTGGCAATATCCTGAATTTCGTCCCAGAGAAGAAGGAGAAATTCCATATCTGCCTCAAGTTCTTCAACGGTTGCATTTTCTGCAACAGTACGAACTATAAAACCGGTACCTGCAGGACGAAGTGCTTCAATACGCTCCTTGAGCTTTTTGCGTACCTCTTCATCCTGAATTTTTCTCGAAATTCCTATATGATCAGTGAGTGGCATGAAAACGAGATTTCTGCAGGGCAGGGTTATGTGGCATGTTAATCGTGCGCCTTTGGTGCCAATGGGATCTTTACCTACCTGAACGGTGATTTCCTGACCTTCTTTGAGCAGGTTTTCTATACTCATTCCAGGGGCTGGCGCATCATCAATGTCGGGCATTGATGCATTGAAATCTAATTTTCCGCACGGGTTTGAGCCCTTAAGCATTATGGCCTCAAGATCTTTCACAGAAACATGAACATCATCAACATAGAGAAAACCTGTTCTTTCAAGGCCTATATCAACAAAAGCAGCCTGCATTCCTGGCAATACTCTTACTACTCGTCCACGGTAAATATTGGAGACCAGTCCTTTTTCTTTTGGACGCTGTATGTGAAACTCGGCCAGTTGTCCATTTTCAACCAAGGCAATACGGATCTCATAGCTGGTTGAGTTTATAAGTATTTCGCTGCTCATGGGAGGTTGTCTTATATGTGAGCCATATGCGTATATGGCAAGTAGGCTTGGGTCGTATTGATAATCTCATAATTATACAGTATTTTGCTAAATAAATCTTATAATAATTATAACTTTCACAAATGACTAAGCGATAATGGTAGGAATTTCTGTAATTATCCCAACCTATAACAGGGCATCATTTCTTGACCGGGCACTAAATTCCGTGCAGCAGCAAACTCTGAGCTGTGACGAAATTATTGTCGTTGATG
Organism: Desulfocapsa sulfexigens; assembly: GCA_015662865.1. Taxonomy (GTDB): domain Bacteria; phylum Desulfobacterota; class Desulfobulbia; order Desulfobulbales; family Desulfocapsaceae; genus Desulfocapsa; species Desulfocapsa sulfexigens_B. Next base: position 13,141 of record DQTH01000009.1, on the reverse strand, counting down.
ATGGCTCCATCGATAACACGCGTGATTCTGTGGCAATCTTTTCACGACAATGCGAAATTCCTGTCAGGTATATTTATCAGGATAACCAGGGGCCTGCTGCTGCAAGGAATCGTGGAATTAAAGAATCCGGCTTTTCTTTTATCGCCTTTCTCGATTCGGACGATCATTGGCAGAAAAACAAGTTGGAACTTCAATACAAAAAGTTGCTAACAAAACCTGATGTGATGATATCTCACACCAGGGAAAAATGGTTTCGCCGTGGTGTCCATTTGAATCAAAAGAAGATTCATCAGCCCGGAAAGGGTGATATCTTTGAACACTGTTTAAAAATTTGTGCTGTTGGGATGTCCACTGTAATGGTGCGGAAAGAGCTTTTCCAGGAGATTGGTTTGTTCAATAAGGAGCTGAGATGTTGTGAAGACTACGATTTATGGCTCCGGGTCAGCAGTCGTTTCCCTTTTTTACTGGTTGATGAGCCTCTCACCATAAAAGAGGGTGGGCGCGAAGATCAGGTTTCATACCAGTTCAGGGTTGGAATGGACAGATTGCGCATTCGAGCTATTGTTGATCTTATAAAAGAACAATCATTATCGACTGAACAGACAAAATGGGCACTTGAAGAATTATACCGAAAATGTATGGTCTACGGCAACGGCTGTCTGAAACACAAAAGAGCTGCAGAAGGAAAAGAATATACCAGACTCGCTGAATGGGTAGAATCGCAACTTTCCTGTGATTTAGTGTTTCCTGTCTCAGTGCCAGAATATCTTGATTGTAATAAGAAAAATCTATCAAAAATATTATAAGCTATGGTCATCACAGAACCACGCAGTTGGAAAGATCCTTCCATTTATGTAAAAAAGATTCACGTCGAGGAATCCATTCTTGATCTTGACTATACACAGGAAATTCTTGACCGAGCAAATTTACCATATACCGTAATCGCTGACAGATCGGATCCACAGGGGATTGCAGGAGAATATCCTGACAATCTGGTTCAGGGAAAGCATCATCTGCTTCTTTGCAAAAATCGGGGCCATTTTTTCAAACCCTGCCCAGGCACAAAGGAGTACCGTTGCTGTGACTATCAGGTTCTAAATATTGGTATGGGCTGTCCCATGGACTGTGTGTACTGTATTTTACAGGCATATCTCAATAAGCCCTGGCTCACCTTTTTTGTGAATACAGAAGATTTACTGCAGGAAATGGAAAAAGCATTTTTAGCAGATCCTGATCTTTTTTTTCGAATTGGCACTGGTGAATTCACCGATTCCATGGCTCTTGACCGGTTCACCCGCCTGAGTTCCAGGCTTGTTGAATTTATGGCAAAACAAAGACAGGCTGTGCTGGAACTAAAAACAAAAAGCGCAGTAATTGACAACCTGAAAAATCTGGATCATAATGGAAGAACCGTTGTGGCATGGTCATTAAACTCTCCAGAGATCATGCAGAAAGAAGAGATTCGTACAGCCACACTTGATGAGCGATTAAATGGTGCTGCACAGTGTGCAAAATGGGGATACAAGCTGGCCTTTCATTTTGACCCGATAATTGATCATCCCGGATGGGAGGATGGCTATGCAAAAACAATAAAAAAACTTTTTAAAACAGTTCCTGCTGAAAATATTGTCTGGATTTCTCTTGGTGCCCTCCGATATCTTCCACCATTAAAAACCATTGGTACAAATCGATTTTCCGGTTCACGAATTTTTTATCAGGAATTTATTGAAGGGCTTGATAATAAAAAACGATATTTCAGGCCAAGACGGGTGACTCTTTATAAACATATTTACAATCTTCTGAAAAAATATGCGGAGCAGTCAACGTGCATTTATTTTTGCATGGAAAGCGATGAAATATGGCAGGAAGTTATGGGCTATGTTCCTGAGGAAAAGGGTGGTATTCCTGCAATGCTGGATAGAACTGTAAATATTTGAAGATCTTATTTCAACTTTATTTTTCTAGCCTTATGGATAGTGAGTGTGGTATGAAATAGCTTCAAAATATGATAGTCATTTTTACTTAAATACCTGCAAGGAGGAATTATGCTTAACAAAGCAATGCTGATAGGAAACCTTGGTGCTGATCCTGAGATCCGTTACACCCAGGAAGGTACACCTGTTGCAACTTTTAATATTGCAACCACTGAAAAGTGGAAAGGAAAAGACGGTCAACAGCAGGAGCAAACTGAATGGCATCGTGTAGTCGCCTGGCGCCGACTTGCAGAAATCTGTGGAGAATACCTTCATAAAGGTTCAAAGGTATATATTGAGGGGAAAATCCAAACCCGTAAATGGCAGGATCAGAATGGTAATGACAAATACACAACTGAAATTGTTGCCCGGGAAATGAAGATGCTTGATTCCAGAGGTGACAGCGGAGGTGGTTCAACTGGCTTTGGTGAACCTCCAATCCCGGAAGCACCTACTGAAGGAAATTTTGGTGGCAGTGGCACTGGTGACGATGTCCCATTTTGAGTTTTACCGTATACATTCTATGTGAAATTTACCGCGCAAGCCCTCTTATTTAGAGGGCTTTTTTTTGTTCTGAAAAAAGTCAGCCTGTAACAAGTTTTGCCATCCACATGGTAAGTGGAGGATAAAAAGTGATGAGCAGAAGATCGACAATGAGAATGGCCAGGAATGGGAGTACACGCCTGCTGACAGCCCCAAGCTTATCTCCTGAAATGGAGCAGGAAACGATCAGACAGATCCCCATGGGTGGAGTGAGCATGCCTATGGCAAGGTTTGTAACCACAATGACGCCAAGTTGAATCAGGTCAATTCCAAGTGCTGGAAGCATGGCTGTGATCATGGGTACCAGCAAAATCAGGGAGGCAGTGGTTTCGATAAAAGTTCCGGCAATGAGCAGTACCAGGTTGATGAGCAATAATAAGAAAATCTTGTTGTCGGTGAGGGAGAGCAGGCTGCCTGCCAGTTGGGCCGGGATATCCTCGATGGCCGCTATCCAACTGAAAATTGAGGCCATAGCAATGATGAACATGACAATGCCAGAGGTTACAGCTCCATCACGAAAAAGAGGAAAGAAATCTTTAAACCTGATTTTTTTATAAACAAACATTCCCACCAGAAGGGCATACATAACCGCCACAGCTGCTGATTCGGTTGCTGTAAATACCCCGGTCAGGATTCCGCCCAGAATGATCACAGGGGCACCCATGGCAAGTATCGCTTGTTTGAAGGTGCGCCATGCCTCAGAGAGTGAAAACAAAGTGGCTGAAGAATAGCCATATTTTAGGGATATCAGGGTTGATATTCCAATCAGTGATATGCCAATAATCAGGCCTGGAATAATACCTGCAGCAAAAAGCTGGCCGATGGAAGCTCCGGTCAGGAAACCAAAGATGATCATGGGGATAGACGGCGGGATAATTACACCAATTGATCCCCCTGAAGCCTGTACAGCTGCTGCAAAATCGGAATCATAGCCAGATTTTTTCATGGCAGGAATCAGGATAGCCCCGACAGCTGCAGCATCAGCAGCAGCAGATCCGGATATTCCTGCAAAGAACATGGCTGAAACTATTGTCACTGCAGCAAGACCTCCCGGCAGCCAGCCGACAAGGGCATTGGCAAAATCAACTATCCGGCGGCTGATCCCGCCTGCCTCCATCAAGACTCCTGTGAACATGAAAAGCGGTACTGCCATCAGGTGGAAGGAATCAGTACCTGAAAACATGCGCTGGGCGATCATCATCAAAGGGAAATCGCCCTGAATCATGATGGCAATGACTGAGCTTGCCCCTATTGCGATGGCTATTGGAGTATCAATGGCAAAAAGAAGGAGCAGGGAGAGGATGAGAATTTCCGTTGTCACGATTTCTTCTGCTGCAGAGATTTCAGAAAAAAGAGCAGTGCATAGATAAAAAAGATCACACCACTGAGGGGAATGATGATTAGAACAATCCACTTATTGATGGAAAGAGCAGGTGAAATCTGCATACGCACAAACCAGGCAAATTGCGTCCCTGAGATAACCATCACAGCTCCCAGAGCCATGGCCACGAGATCAACAGTTATTCGTGTTAAACGCTGATGTTGCCTGGGCAGCATGGTGTTAAGGGTGTCAACGCCAGGGTGAAGGTTTCGGTAATAGGCAACTGTTGCCCCAAAAAAGCTGAGCCAGACGAGCATATAGCGCGCCAGTTCTTCTGACCAGAACAGTGAGGAATTGAGGACATACCGAAAAAAAACCTGTACAGCTACCAGAAGAGCCATGGAGAAGCCAAGGCCAAAGAGGAGGTACTCCACCACCTGATTTACAGCATCACAAATTTTTTCAAAGAATATGAGCACGTGATTGCAAGGAAGATTTTGAAAGAATTGAAAAGCCAGTAATCGTGTCGATACTGGCTCACCCTGTTAAGCAACTATTGTTTGAGCTATTGTCAGGTAAAAAATGAAAACAGACTATTTGCTTGCCTCTATCATTTTTAATAACAGAGTCTGTACTTTTGGTTTTTTAAACAGGTCCATATCCTTCAGATCAGCCACTTTAGCACGGAAAGATGCAAGATCCGGATTTTCTTCAATGGTCATACCCTTATCTTTAAGTAATGCCAACCGGGCACCATTCTTATCGCGGTTTTCTTTGCGCTGATACACAGCTGCTTCTGTTATTGCTCTCTGGATAATCTCCTGATCTGCAGGCTTGAGAGTTTTCCACCAGATCATGGATGCCACATTGATGTGTGGAGAATAGACATGGCGTGTCATAGTCATATATTTCTGGATTTCAAAAAATTTGTAAACTTCCATCACCCAGAGCGGATTTTCCTGTCCATCAATCACACCCTGCTCAAGTTCACTGTATATTGGCCACGGCATGGGAGTGGGATTGGCTCCAAGCGCCTGCCAGATGGATTTGTGCAGCGGAGATGCCATTACACGGATTTTAAGCCCTGCAACCTCTCCAGCATTTTTGATTGCACGTTTATTATTTGTGAGATTCCTGAAGCCGTTTTCAGAAAAACAGAGCCCTTTAAAGCCTACTGTTGCGAGATCATCAAGAATTTCTTTACCAAGAGGGCCATCCAGAATGGCATCGGCCTGGGCAGAGTCTTTAAAAAGGAATGGATAGTTGATGACCCTGACAATGGGGTCAAAGGTGTCAAAAGGTCCACCTGTAATCACACCCATCTGTATGGTGTTCATCTGGATCTGTTGAAGGATCTCAGTTTCATTTCCAATGGATTTTGAATGAAATATTTTAACCTCGTAGTTCCCGTTGGAGTATTTTTCAATGAGTTCCTTGAACTTTTCAGCAACAATATTCTGGGCCGATCCAGGTTTGGTAACCACTCCGAGCTTAATAGTCTGTGCAGCGAACGAATTATGACTAATGGAAAGGGAAAGAAGGATTGTAAGAATTATTAAGAGTTTTTTCATGACATCATTCCTAAGATATAAAAAGAAAAAAAGTGGAGAAAAATTGTTACTTACCGCAAAAAAATCACTCATTTTCACCAAACTAAGAGAGATAAGTTATGGTGTCAATTGCATATTACCTGAATCTGTGACGGCTGGGTGGTTTTTTCGAGGACAATTTGTTGATTTAACGTAACAAGTGAAGCATTATGTCATATTCAGAAAAATCACCGCCGCCCACGGACTCAGATATTAATATATATGAAGTTCTTTTTGTAAATTTTAGAATGGATTTTAAAGTTTCAATGCCCTTGTGAGGGGATTGAAGTGAATGAATCATCATTTTTAAAATATTTATATTCTCAAAATGATTGGTCCTCTTGTGACCACATTACAGGGAGATATTTTTCATCTTATAAAAAAAGAGATTCTTCCGTTTTCTTCCCCTTGACTGGTCCACTGTCTGTTCCTATTGTTAAGAAACATTATCCGTGGTTGAGAAGGGCGATAAAAACTAATTTTTTCTCTCTTTTCGACAAACTTAAAGTTTAATTGCAGCATTTTGGCGTATCTATGGAATATTACGAACTGTTAGGGGTTGGCAAGAATGCCTCTACTCAGGAGATTAAAAAGGCATACCGCAAACTTGCTTTAAAATATCATCCTGATAAAAATAAGGGCGATAAAGCAGCAGAGGAAAAATTTAAAAAAATAAGTGAAGCTTATGCTGTTCTCTCTGATAAGGAGAAAAAACAGCAATATGATACATATGGTTCAACCGATTTTCACAGGCGTTATTCACAGGAAGATATTTTCAGCAATTTCAACATGGACGATATCCTCCGCCAGTTCGGATTTGGTGGTGGAGCCGGAAATGGAAGCTTTCGGATGAATATGGGTGGTGGCGGCAGCTCGTTCAGTTCTATCTTTGGACAGGCAGCCGGTGGTGGTGGTTGCGGTGGTGGAGGCTGCCAGCAACAACCAGTTAAAGGTCAGGACATGACTTACCAGTTATCGGTAACCCTTGAAGATGTTTTGCACGGTGCTGAAAAAAATATTGTTCTTAGAAACAATGGTACCAAGCAGAACGTTAATGTCAAAGTTCCAAAAGGAATTGAAGCCGGGAAAAAACTAAGACTCAAAGGGAAAGGCGGGCAGGCTCCTCCTGGCGGAATACCTGGTGACCTGTATCTAAAAGTTGATATTGAACCTCATAAAAAATATGAGAGGGATGGAGATAATCTTATTTTCGAACAAAAAATACCTTTTAGCCAGGCCTGTCTTGGCGCAAAGGTTGATGTTGAAACCCTGGATGGAAAAAAATTCAAGGTTAAGGTTCCTCCAGGGATTCAGGGTGATGCCAAACTTAGATTGAAAGGGTACGGTTTACCAAGCGGCCCCTTTAATGGACGTGGGGATCTTCTGGTCAAGGTTGGGATAGATATCCCAAAAAACCTCAATGAGGAACAGCAGGAAATGATATCAAAGCTGCAGGAGTTCGGGCTGTAGGTTTCTTATTTTTCAACAAAAAAAGGCCATGATGTATTTTTGCATCATGGCCTTTTTTGTTGATACCTGAAACAAGCAAAATAATCAATAGTTGGCGTCAGCATAGGCCAGCCAGCCGCCGGCGCCAACCAGATTTTTATCGTAGCTGTTCAAAGAAAAACTGCATTCCAGGTCAGCCTGGGTACCATCACTTGAACTTGCCGTGACTGTTTCTTTATCCAGATCCACAGCAAGGGTGATATCACCAGACATGGCAAAAAGTGCATCGATATCATCTTTGCTCAGTTCCATGGCAAGGATACCGCAGTTGAACATATTCTGCCTGAAAATCCTGGCAAAGCTTTCTGCTATAACCACGTTGATATCATTGACTTCAAAAGCCCATACCGCATGCTCACGGGATGATCCACAACCAAAATTTGCACGTGTAATGACGACTTTTGCGGCCTCCATCTCAGGAGAATGGCTGTCAAAGGCCTTACCGTCAAGGAGCAGGTCTTCAAGTAAATGGGGCTTCAGTGCTGTTTTTGTAATTTCTGTGAGATATTTAGCAGGAATTATCTCATCTGTATTGATATCACTTCTGTCCAGCAGTATGGCCGGACCTCCAAATGTTTTCATGCGTATATACCTCCCTCTAGGCGAGAAATTGTCTTGGGTCACTGATGGTACCGGTAATTGCTGCAGCTGCCGCTGAGTGGGGGCTCATGAGATGAACCATGCCTCCTTTACCCATCCGACCGTTAAAGTTTCTGTTGGTGGTTGAAGCACAGACTTCATCTTCAGCAAGAACTCCTGAACTCATCCCCAGACAAGCGCCACAGGTTGGATTTAAAACACAGAAACCGGCATCCATGAAAATTTTGATGATTCCTTCTTCCATTGCCTGTGAGTAAATGGCTGGTGTTGCAGGTGTCACAATGCCTCTTACCCCTTCTGCCAGTTTTTTATCTTTAAGGATGGCTGCGGCATCACGAAGATCTTCAATTCGACCGTTGGTACAGGAACCGATATAGATCTGATCAACTTTTGTTCCTGCCATGTCAGCTATATCTTTCACATGATCAGGTTTGTACCCATAGGTCACCTGAGGGACAAGGTTTGAAACGTCAAGCTCGACAACTTCCACATACTCAGCATCAGAATCTGAATGCCATTTTGCAAAGTCTTCCACTGCTGCGTCAATTGTGACATATTCATCTTTAATAAAGGGCCAGAGATATTCAGCAGTAACACGGTCCGGAAGACAGAGGCCGCTGGTGGCTCCGGCTTCAACCGCCATGTTGCAGAGAGTCATGCGGGCAGCCATGTTCATCTGGTCTACAAGAGGGCCCACGAATTCAATAACCCTGTCCGTGGCTCCGTTAACTGTCAGTTTCTTGATGATTGCAAGGATTACATCCTTGGCAGAGACTCCGGTCTGTAAAGCACCTGTAATTTCAACTTTCATGGAAACAGGCTGGCGAAAAGTACAGACACCTTTTAATATGCCAACTTCAAGATCAGTTGTTCCCACTCCTGCGGCAAAGGCACCGAAAGCGCCATGGGTACAGGTGTGTGAGTCACCCATGATCACTGTGTAACCAGGACGGATAAATCCTTTTTCAGGGAAGAGTGCGTGGCAGACACCATTTTCTCCAATATCAAAAAAGTCTTTGATCTGGTTGCGTTTGGCCCATTCTCGCATGATTTTCCCTTGGGCTGCAGTCTTGGAGTCCTTGGCAGGAGTGACATGGTCAATAACCGCTTTTATTTTTGAGGGGTCAAAAACTCTATCCATGCCTTTTTCCATGAGATCCATGATGGCAATGGGCGTGGTGATTTCGTGGCAGAGTACAACATCCAGATCCAGCACCATGTTTTCCGGTGTCGGCTGGTCCCTGAGGTGGGCATCAAATATTTTTTGGGCGATGGTTTTTCCCATGATAAAAATACTCCATTGGTGAAAAAGATATAAATTTACAGTCTGCAGATTCTATAACGGCAGGAAAAACTGACATATTACCTTAAAAATGCTACTGTTGCCATAAGATAATTCCTTTAAAAGGTTGGCTGGCAGCGTCTTTTACAATCGTAACCAAAATAATGTATCTGGAGAGCAATAGAATGTTGTTTCGAGTTTTTTTGTTAATAACCATTTGTTTTTTTGTTTCAGGCCCAGCGAACCTGTGGGCTGCCCACGGGATTTCCATTGATGGAAAACTCAAATACAGCTCTGATTTTAGCAGATTTGATTATGTGTCTGATAAAGCCAAAAAAGGAGGGAAGCTCCTTCTGCATGATAACGGTAGTTTTGACAAAATGAATCCCTATACCCTGAAAGGTACAGCCCCGCTGGGACTTGAAATGTTTGTTTTTGAACAGTTGGCTGTGGGCAGTCTCGATGAGCCATTTGCCGAGTATGGTCTCATTGCAAAAGATATCGAACTTGCCAGGGACAAGCTTTCAATTACTTTCACCATTGATGAAAATGCCAGATTTTCAGACGGAAGTAAGATAACTCCGGAAGACGTTGCTTTTTCCCTTGAGACTTTTAAAAGTGATAAGGTACATCCTTTTTATCCTTTTTATTATCAAGACATTAAAGAGGCAAAGGTCCTCGATGAACACCGGGTACAGTTTTTGTTCAACAAGGCAAACAGGGAATTACATATGATCGCATCCCAGATCCCTGTACTGTCAAAATCTTTTTTTACAAAACATCCTTTCGATGAGAAAGCCGGTAGCAATACATTGATTCCTCCCGTTGGATCCGGTCCTTATATAGTCTCTGCCGTCAATCAGGGAAAATCAATAACATATACAAGAAACCCTGAATACTGGGCGATTAACCATCCTGTGCGTAAGGGGATGTATAATTTCGATACCATTGTGGTAAATTACTACAAAGATCAGATAGTAGCTGTTGAAGCTTTTAAAGCAGGCGAGTTTGATTTTATGCTGGTCAATATTGCCAAACAATGGGCAAGGGACATGGTCGGTAAACGTTTTGATGACGGCTCCCTTATAAAAAAGCGTTATCCACATAAGAATAATGCAGGTATGCAGGGTTTTCTTATGAATATTCGCCGTCCTGTGTTTAAAGATTTACGGGTCCGACAGGCATTGGGGCTGGCCTTTGATTTCCAGTGGACCAATAAGTCACTTTTTTATAATCAATACACCAGAAGTAATTCGTATTTCAGTAATTCCTATCTTGCTGCGGAAGGTTTGCCAACAGGTCTTGAATTAAGTTATCTCGAACCTTTCAGGAAGACACTTCCACCAGAAGTCTTCACTACACCTCTAAAGGCACCAGGTACAGCGAGAAAAGGCGAGATGAGAAATAATCTTCGTCAGGCAAAAAAACTTCTCCACGAAGCCGGGTGGACAGTTAAAAACGGAATACTGCAGAACAGCGAAGGAGAGCCGTTTAAGTTCGAAATTTTACTGGTTTCTCCATCTTTTGAAAGGGTAATGGCCCCTTATGTCAGAAACCTGAAAAAGCTCGGTATGAAGGTTGATTATCGTACTATTGATCCGGCTCTGTATACAAACAGGGTTCAGAACTTTGATTTTGATATGATTGTACATGTTTATGGTCAATCCCTGTCTCCTGGCAATGAGCAGAAAAATTTCTGGCATTCAGAATCTGCCGATCGTCCAGGGTCAAGAAATCTTGCGGGAATAAAAGACCCGGTGATTGATGCTATGGTGGAAAAGATTATCTATGCAGAGACACAAGAGGAATTAACTGCATCCTGTAAAGCTCTTGATCGTATACTCTGGTACGGATATTACGTTGTTCCAAACTGGTATCTCAATGTACATAGACTGGCTTACCATAATAAATTTGAACAACCGGATACCCTGCCATTGTATTACAATCATTATCAATTGCTTATGACATGGTGGACAAAGAATAATTAAACATTTCAATATTTAGAAGCAGGGAACGTGATGCAGGCTTTTAAGATTTTATTTGTTGATGATGAAGAAATCAATCTTCTGAACTTCAGGATGATTTTTCAGGACAGGTATGAAATCATCACCGCTTTATCGGGTGAAGATGGCTTGCGTTGTTTTCAGGAAAACTCAGATATCGGCCTTGTCATTTCAGATCAGCGAATGCCCGGAATCAGCGGAACTGAAATGCTGAGTAAGATATATGATATTGATCCGGATCCAATCCGTGTTCTTCTCACCGCTTACAGTCAGATAGAAGATATCATGGATGCGATCAATCTTGGTCGTATCTACCAATATATTCTGAAACCCTGGGATGCGAATGAACTGAATCGTGTTATTGACAGGGCAAAAGATCTCTATCAACTGAAAAAAGAAAATGTTTCACTAACTGAAGAGCTTGCTGAAAAGAACAGACATCTTGAGCTGACCAACCAGAAGCTGCTTAACGCAAATATGGAGCTGGAACGAGATGTTCGACGGAGAAAAGCTCTTCAGGAATCTCTCATAGAAAGTGAGGAAAGGTTCAGAAAATTTACTCAGGCCTCCCAGGATACTATCGTTTTGTTTGACACCTCGGGTAAAGGGCTCTACACCAATCCTGCTGTGAAAACCTTGCTCGGTTATAACGATAAGGAATTTATGAACAAATCCATCATTGGTGCCATCCATCCTGATGATCGTCGTGCTGTTAGAAAAGAAATAACGAGACTTTTGACAACAAACGTTCCTTCTCAGGTAAGAGAAGTTAAAATCCAGAAGAAGAATAAAGAGTATCTCGACATGGAGATGAATCTTTTTTGTATTGATCTCAGTAGTGGAGAACGGATTGTCGGTTCCATTGCCCGCGATATCTCAGACAGGAAAATAGCTGAAGAGCAGCTGCGATTATCAGAAGAAAGGCTTGGTGACCTTTCCGCCATGCTGATAACTGCCCAGGATGATGAACGACGTCGTATATCCATGGAACTCCATGATGAGTTCGGGCAGTCACTTGCTGCATTGAAAATGCAGTTACGGGCACTCGAGAATAAAATGTACAGTTATGAAGAGTCCCAAAAAGAAGAAATTCTGGATGAACTGCGTGAGTTGCGTCAATATGTGAATATGCAGATTGAAAATGTCAGAAATCTCTCAAGGGAACTCTGGCCGATGATGGTTGATCACCTTGGTATTGACGCTGCTTTTAATAATATGATTTCCAGTTTCTTAGGCTATTCAGACATAGAAGTGACGATGAAACTTGAACCCATTGGTGAGTTCTTCGCTGTAGAGGAACAACGGCATCTCTATCGTCTTCTTCAGGAGTCCATAAATAATGTAATGAAACATGCTGAAGCAAAACATATCCAGATTGTTACCGGGCAGGTTGGGGACGACATTGTCCTTGCTGTCCACGATAATGGTCGCGGGTTTGATGTGGATGCTGTGTCGAAATCCACTGGTAAAACCAGAGGAATCGGTTTGCAGGCCATGACTGAACGTATGAAGCTGTTAAATGGAAAAATGGAAATCAATTCAAAACCTGCCATGGGAACTTCCATTATTTTTACTCTCGACAGTGAACGTAACTGATTATGTCAGGCTCTGTTGTAGTTCTTCATGATCTTCAGGAAACTTCAGCTTTTGCGCGCCTTCTCGCAAAGTTTGCTCTTCCTGGTGATGTAATCTGTTTGTCTGGTGATCTGGGGGCAGGAAAAACCGCTCTAACCCAGGAAATAGCAAAAGGCCTGGGTGTACCCGAATCGTGTTATGTTGCCAGCCCGACTTTTTCAATTTTACAGGAATATCCAGGCAATATCCCTTTGTACCACATGGATTTCTATCGTCTTGCCGATGAGACAGAAGTTGAAGATCTTGGTTTTGAAGAATATTTTTATATGTCAGGTCTAACGGTTATCGAGTGGTCGGAAATAGCAGGAGCTTTAATCCCTGCTTCAAGATTGTTATTGAAAATGACAATTCAGGAAGACCTGAGCCGAAAAGTGGAGATCGATTTTGGTAATGGTACATGGCAGGAACGTCTACAGGAATTCTGTTCAGATCCCACCTTTGCAAAAAACAGCTAAGCTCAGTATAGTACGCGGTTTGCATGGAGCAGTGGCAGCTCTGTAAGAGTCGGTCCGAAACAAAAAAACAACATCGATAACAGATACGTTGGTCAGCTAAACTACTATTTGCCCTCAGGGCTTCATTTTTTTTACTTAGTCGGCCCTGAGAAAAGGACCAAGATGCTGATATAAAAAGAAAATATCTCAAAATAGTAGTGCTGAAGTTGCAAGCATATGGTAGTATTCCTC
>DQTH01000040.1 GCA_015662865.1 Desulfocapsa sulfexigens | reverse complement strand
TTTTTGGGCAGCAGTCTTGAATTGCATTTTTACGAATAATAACTGCCTGGCGTAAAAGGCTTAATCGAATTTAGCTTTTTCTCAGGCTCGACTACGTAATCAGAAAACAAATAATCCCCCCTGCGTTCTTTAAAGAAATAACAAAAGCAGGATAGAAATCGATCCATCCCGCATATATCCAGAAAAGCATCTGGAATTTTATTTTCCTCCCAGAACAAAAAATTTCATATCAAAATAAATGCATAGCCAATTAAGAGTTGACTTTTGCCCGATAGTTTTATCTGGTAACTCAGTTTGCTTTTTTAATTCTAATGGAGGAAAGACTATGCGAAAAAAGACTTTATCTTTACTGTTATGTATTCTGACCTGTGGGTTGGCAATATCCCTGCTCCCAGGATCAGCCTCATCAAAAACTTTGAAATGGGCCTTCCAGGGTGATGCGAATTCACTTGATCCCCACTCTCTCAATGAAACCTTTCTTATCGGTTATCTAGGAAATATTTACGAAGGGCTTGTTCGCAGAGGGCCCGATCTTAAAATCGAGCCATCCCTGGCTGAAAGCTGGGAATTAGTGGAACCTACCCGCTGGCGCTTTCACCTGCGCAAAGGTGTTAAATTCCACAATGGCAATGATTTCAATGCCGACGATGTAATCTTCTCTTTTGCAAGAACAAGAACAGAAGGATCAAGTTTTAAAACCCGGATATCCACAGTCAAAGAGGCAATAAAAGTCGATGATTTCACTGTTGATTTTGTGACTACCCAGCCCAATCCCATCCTGATTTCCGAATGGGACAGCTGGTATATAATGGACAAAGAATGGTGTGAGGAACATGATGCTGTCGAGTCCACCAGTGTCAGTAAAGGTACTGAAAATTATGCCACCCGCCATGAGAATGGAACAGGACCTTTCATCGTAACAGAAAGGCAGACCGACGTTAAGTCAGTCATGAAACCCTTTGACGGCTGGTGGGACACTCCCAAACATAATCTTACAGAGGTAATTTTCACCCCGATTTCTTCAGATGCTACAAGGGTGGCCGCCCTCCTCTCAGGCGAAATCGACATGATGTATCCGGTACCGGTTCAGGATATCAAAAGAGTGAACAGCAATGCGGGTACTTCAGTATTGTCCGGCCCTGAACTGCGTACAATCTTTTTGGGAATGAACCAGGTTGATGATGAAATGGGCAGCTCCAATATTAAAGGAAAAAATCCTTTAAAAGATGTACGGGTCCGCAAAGCTTTCTATCAGGCAATCAATATCGAAGCCATAAAGAAAAAAATCATGCGTAACCTGAGCGATCCATCAGCCATCATGATTTCCCCCAAACTCTTTGAACCCTTTGGAAAAGAGTTTGCACGTCTTCCTTACGACCCTGCAGCTTCCAAAAAACTCCTGGCTGAAGCAGGATACCCCGAAGGATTCAAATTAGGTATGGATTGCCCGAATAATCGCTATGTCAACGACGAACAGATTTGTCAGGCAGTGGTATCCATGCTTGCAAAAGTTGGTGTGGATGTGAATTTAAAGGCAACACCAAAAGCACTCTTTTTCAAGAAAGTCATGGCATTTGATACAGACTTCTATCTGCTTGGATGGACACCGTCAAGTTTTGACAGCTGGAATGTTTTGTTCAATCTTATTGGCTCTCGTGATAAGGAATCCGGTCGTGGAAAGTTTAATTTTGGTCAGTACTCAAATGAGAAAATCGACAAACTTGCCGATCGTATTCTCAGTGAAACTGATCTGGACAAACGAAATCAGATGATCAAGGAAGCTTTCCAGATTCTCAACGATGAAGTTGGCTATATTCCTCTTCATCAGCAGGCACTGGCCTGGGGTAAAAAGGATAATATAGATCTGGTTCAGCGGGCTGATAATCAGTTTGTGTTAAACTATGTAAATGTAAAATAGTTTATGCCGGCATTTATTATCCGCAGACTGCTTCAGTCCATGATCGTTATGTTTTTCGTGGCAATGGTGGCGTTCCTCATGTTTAATTACGTGGGGGACCCCGTCCACCAGATGGTTGGGATTGACACCTCATTCGAAGACCGTGAAGCACTGCGTGAATCATTGGGATTGAACGATCCCGTCCCTGTCCAGTTTTTTCGCTTTATAGGAAATGCTGCCAAATTTGAATTTGGCATTTCCTATCAACATAAACGCTCTGTGACCGGTCTTTTTAAGGAAAGACTGCCTGCCACTCTGGAACTTTCATTTGTGGCAGCACTCCTGTCTCTGGTAATAGGACTGCCCATGGGTGTTTATGCTGGTCTGAAACCGGATGGCTGGCTCAGCAAGGTCTTTCTGAGCTTCTCCCTGATCGGTGTCTCTTTACCTACTTTTCTCATTGGTATCCTGCTGATATTTATCTTTGCAGTGACCCTTGGCTGGCTGCCGTCTTATGGCCGTGGAGAGGTAATGCATATCGGCTGGTGGTCCACAGGGCTGCCAACAATCAGCGGCCTGAAGGCTTTGATCATGCCGTCCATTACCCTGGGCCTGTTCCAGTTGACCCTGATCATGCGTCTTGTTCGCTCGGAAATGCTGGAAGTCCTGAGGACAGACTATATCAAATTTGCCAGAGCAAGAGGACTCAGCAACAGAGCCATCTACTTTGGCCATGCCTTAAAAAACACCCTGGTGCCGGTGATTACCATTACCGGCCTCCAGATTGGCTCTATCATTGCCTTTGCCATCATTACTGAAACAGTTTTCCAGTGGCCGGGCATGGGGCTTTTATTTCTTCAGGCAATTCATAATGTGGATATTCCCATAATGGCGGCCTACCTGATGCTTGTGGCTTTTTTTTTCGTGGTGATAAACCTGACAGTGGACATTCTGTACTATGTTGTTGATCCGCGTTTACGACTCGATCTTGGCAAGGCGAACGGATCATGAGTGACCTCAAAAATAGTACAGCAGACATAGCAAAACCCAACTTGTTCATTGACACATTGAAGCGGTTTTTTGACAGTGATATCTTCTATTCCTTCTGTCACTCTCCTGTGACGATTATCGCTTCTCTTCTTACATTGCTAATATTTGTAAGTGCACTTGGGGCACCTTTCATTGCTCCACAAAATCCATTCGACATGGGCAGCCTTGACTTAATGGATTCGCACATTCCCCCGGTCTGGGCAGAAGATGGCGACAGTCGTTTTTTATTGGGAACCGAGGATCAGGGGCGGGATCTTTTTTCCACAATTTTATATGGCTCACGCATCTCACTGCTGGTGGGATTTTCCAGTGTGAGTTTCGCACTCATTCTTGGCGTAAGTCTTGGCCTTATCTCCGGATATCTTGGAGGAGCCATTGATGCTGTTATCATGCGGATTGCCGAAGTCCAGATAAGTTTTCCGGCAATCCTTATTGCTCTGCTGGTGGATGGTGTTCTGCGTACTCTGATACCAGAAGCTGATGTTGAACAACTTGCAATTACAGTGTTGATCTTTTCCATTGGTATCTCCGGATGGGTGCAGTACGCAAGAACCGTGAGAAGCTCAACTATGGTTGAGAAAAATAAAGAGTATGTTCTTGCTGCCCGGGTAATCGGTATCCGGCCTGTTTTTATCATGCTGCGCCACATCCTGCCCAATGTAATGGGCCCGGTACTGGTTATCGGCACAATTCATCTTGCGGTGGCTATTGTTACCGAAGCCACTCTCTCTTTCCTGGGTGTGGGTGTACCAGTGACCCAGCCTTCCCTTGGAACCCTGATTCGAATCGGCAACGATTTTTTATTTTCCGGTGAATGGTGGATTACTATTTTCCCGGCCATTACCCTAGCTGTTTTAGTGCTGTCCGTTAACCTGCTTGGCGACTGGTTGCGGGACGCTCTGAATCCAAAACTCAGATAATGCTTCAATATGAATACACCACTTCTCAACGTTGAGAACCTGTGCATCGAATTTCCCACCCGGCGTGGAACTCTGGTTGCCGTGGATGATATCTCCTTTACAATCAATCCCGGAGAAATTGTCGGAGTGGTTGGTGAATCCGGTGCTGGAAAATCCTTAACCGGCCAATCAATCATCGGACTTCTCGAACCTCCCGGAAGAATTGCCGGCGGCAGCATCAGGCTGAACGACCAACGCATAGACAATCTGCCCGAAAATCAGATGCGAAAGATACGCGGCAAAAAAATCGGGATGATCTTCCAGGATCCCCTGACCAGCTTAAATCCCCTGTACACCATTGGCAAACAGCTGATTGAAACCATCCAGACACACACTGACATGACGGTCACTCAGGCTCGTGAGCATGCGGTAAATCTTCTGGAAGAAGTGGGAATCCCGGCAGCAGCAAAACGCATTGATCATTACCCATATCAATTTTCCGGTGGAATGCGCCAGCGGGTGGTCATAGCCCTGGCCCTTTGTGTCAATCCACTGCTGATAATTGCCGATGAACCCACGACAGCACTGGATGTTTCGATCCAGGCGCAGATTATTACCCTTCTTAAAAAACTGTGTAAAGATCATGGCACAGCTGTCATCCTCATCACACACGACATGGGAGTTATTGCAGAAACTGCCGACAGGGTTGCAGTTATGTATGCAGGTCGTCTGGTGGAAGTAGGTCTGGTGCGGCAGGTTGTAAAACAGGCAGCACACCCATACGCAAAAGGCTTGATGAATGCAATCCCATCCCTGACCAAACGCGTGGAAAAGCTGACCCAGATTGATGGAACCATGCCTGGATTAAAAGATATTCCCAACGGGTGTGCTTTCCATCCCCGCTGTCCGGACTGTATGGACATCTGCAGGGAAAAACGGCCTGAACTGACCGACATTGGCCCGACCCAGGTCGCCTGCTGGAGCTATCATGACTGCAAACACTGACACCGCACCATTATTGAAAGCCACAGGGCTTAAGCAGGAGTTTGATGTATCCAAGCCCCTGCTTAACAGATTGCTCGAAAGAAAGCCGCGTCAATTCTTAACTGCCGTCGATGGAGTCGATTTTTCTGTAAAACCAGGGGAAACTTTTGCTCTGGTCGGAGAATCGGGATGTGGAAAATCAACGATTGCCAATATGGTCGTGGGGTTATACAAACCAACTTCCGGCAAGATCTACTTTGATAGCATTGACATGTCAACCATTGCCAGTCACCGGGAAGAGATGAAACTGCGGCGACGTATGTCCATGATCTTTCAGGATCCTTATGCAAGCCTCAATCCCAGGTGGCGAGTAACCAAAATCATAAGCGAGCCGATCCGCGCCTTTGGTCTTTTAAATGAAAAGCAGGCAATACTTGACCGAACAGCTGGTTTACTGCGAAAGGTCGGCTTGTCTGCACGCGATGGAGATAAATTTCCCCATGAATTTTCAGGGGGACAGCGCCAGAGAATTTCAATTGCCAGGGCCCTTGCCAGTGAACCGGAATTTATTGTCTGTGATGAACCGACATCAGCTCTGGATGTGTCTGTGCAGGCCCAGATCCTAAATCTCATGTCAGATCTTCAAAGGCAGTTCAACCTATCCTATTTATTCATCTCCCATGATCTTGCTGTTGTTCGCCATATGTCAGACCGGGTTGGTGTCATGTATCTTGGCCGCCTGTGTGAAACTGCTCAGGTTGATGACTTGTTTAACAATCCACTGCACCCTTACACAAGACTGCTGATTGATACAATACCCGACATTGAGATGACAGGGCGTGAGCGGACACCGGTACAGGGAGAGATCCCCAATCCGATGGATCCGCCGAAAGGCTGCCCGTTTCATCCACGGTGTCCTTTGGCAGAAGATCATTGCAGAACAACACAACCAACCTTAAGGTCTATTGGTGAAGGCAGAAGTGTTGCCTGTCATGCGATAGCCTAAAGGAGGAAAAATGAAATATAAAATCTTTGTAGACGGACAATTTGGCACAACCGGCCTCAAAATAGATGAAATGTTAAACGGGAGAGATGAACTCCAGGTCTTAAAAATCGCGGAAAAAGATAAGAAACGTCCTGAAATCAAGCAGGAACTACTCGATCAGGCTGATCTTGTTTTTTTGTGTCTGCCTGATGCTGCGTCCGTGGAAACCATGCAATATATTACCGACCACAAAACAAAAGTAATCGATGCCAGCACAGCACACAGAACAAACAGTGATTGGACTTACGGCATACCTGAGCTGAACCCGCAACAGAGAGAAAAAATTAGAAACAGCAGCAGGGTTTGTGTCCCCGGTTGCCATGCAACAGGTTTTGTCATGGCTCTCAATCCATTGATAGAAAAAGGGATTGTTGTCAGGGAGCAGAAGCTGGTCTGCCACTCCATCACCGGATACAGTGGCGGTGGAAAAGCAATGATCGAATCCTATGAGAACCCTGCCAACTTCAATACAATAAACTCTCAAAGACCCTACGCTCTCACTCTCAACCATAAGCATCTGCCTGAAATGCAATATGTTTTAGGCTTAAAAACAGCGCCGCTTTTCACACCAAGTGTCGGAAATTTTAAGCAGGGTATGCTGGTAATGTCCTATTTAATCAAGGATCAGCTGACAGCAGATGTATCAGGCAGGGATATTATTGAACTGTACAGAGAGTATTATGAAAACAATACCTTTGTTAAAATCATTGAAGACACTGTTGAATACCTTGATAATGGTTTTCTGGATGCAACCTCATGTAACAACACCAACAGAATCGAAATATCAGTGCATGAGAACAGAGACTATTTGGTGGTAATCTCCCGTCTGGATAATCTTGGCAAGGGTGCTTCAGGGGCAGCTGTTCAAAATATGAACATCATGCTGGGACTGGATGAAGAAATGGGGTTAAAATCATAATGGCCTGAAAACGTAAAAGGCAGCAGACCTTTTTATTTAAGCAGATCCAGAGCAAACCTGACAAACGATTCCACTCCCGATAATAGCACCGAATCATCATATCTGAATTCAGCATTGTGCAGAGGCGCACAGCCATCAAAGCCGGTGCCGATGAAAAAATAACATCCCTTTACTCTTTCCAGGATAAAAGCCATATCTTCCGCGCCCATTGTCGACTCTGGTTCGATGATGCGATCATGAGCGACTACCTTTCCCATACATTTTTTCATGATTTCGACCATGCCGGGATCATTTTCAAGCGGCGGGTAGCCTTGGGAGTGTTCAAATGTGTAGGAAGCACCCATGGAGTCACAGATTCCCGAAATGATCTGGTTAAACAGTTTCGGGTAATCCTGCCAGGTACTCTTGTCAAAGATCCGGATCATACCGGTCAGGCTGGCTTTTTCTGCTATGACGTTGGGGGCAGTGCCACCATGCAGGGAGGCTATGGTAATAACAGACGGGCTTAAAGGGTCGATTTTCTGGTTCACCACCCGTTGCAGACTATTTGCAACCTGAACTGCTGTATCAAGAGCATCCACACAAAGATGGGGCATGGCTCCATGCCCGCCTTTGCCACTAATCTCAATTGTAAATGAACTGCCGGCCGCCATCAGAACACCTGGTTTAACCCCAAAACTACCGGCAGGAAGACCTGGCCATAAATGACAGGCTACTGCATAATCCACCTGAGGATTTTCCAGGACCCCGGCTTCGATCATTGGCTTTGCTCCACCCGGACCTTCTTCCGCCGGCTGAAACATAAACTTGATATTGCCTGAAAAACAATCTTTCATTCCGGCCAGAACGCTGGCTGTGACCAGTGCAATAGCCATGTGTCCGTCATGCCCGCAGGCATGCATCATATTATCATGTGTGGAGGCAAAGCTGAGCCCGGTTTCTTCATGGATAGGCAGCCCATCCATATCAGCCCTGATAAGAAGAGTTTTTCCGGGTTTGCCACTTTTCAGAAGCCCGACAATACCTGTTTGAGCTATGCCGGAGGATACCTCAATTCCCAGTATACCACGCAGATGCTCATCAATGAACTGAGCTGTCTTTTTTTCTGCAAACCCTCTCTCTGGAATTTTATGAAGTTTTTGCCGGATTGCGGTTATATTCGATTCCTCTCCAGCAATTATTGTCTTGATATCTTTCATAGTTTTTCAATTTACAGAACTGACCGGCATTTCTTCAACTAATCGACCCTTTTTGTATACTGCAAGATGATTATGATGGTCGGCAGCCATGGTGATATCTTCCAGCGGATTTCCTTTAACAAGGAGCAGATCGGCCACAGCACCTTTTTTTATGCGCCCATGTTCTGCCAGCCCCATTAAATCGGCCCCGCCAGAGCAACCGGCCCGCAGGGCGTCTTTTTCTGAAATGGAATAATCGACCAACAGCTTCAGTTCCTGAGCATTGGCACCGTGCAGATTGAAAGGTGTACCCGCATCCGTACCCATTGCCAGAAGGCCCCCTGCACGATAGAAAGAGAGGAGAGATTTCCGCTGTTGTTCCGCCACCTGTTGCGACTTTTCAACCATGTAGGAGGGAATGCCTTTATCAGCATGTTTCAGCATATTATGCAGGGCGGAAATGGTTGGTATAAGGTACGTTCCCGCCTGAAGCATTTCCTCGAGACACTGTTCATCCAGATACACGCCATGTTCAATGGAAGTTATGCCGCCACGAATGGCATTCAGTATTCCCTGTGTTCCCTGAGCATGGGTGGCGGTTCGTTTGTTCAGACGATGAGCCTCCCGAATGGCGCAGGCCATCTCATCTGCTGTGTAGTGGGCATCTTTGGGGTTTACACCAAAGGTCATGACGCCGCCTGTTGCCATTATCTTTACAAAATCGCACCCGGCATGCACCTGCTCCCGAACTGCTTTTACAACTTCGTCACAGCCATCAGCTATTCTTCCCCAACGACTCCCATGTCCCCCTGTCATGCAGATCATTCTGCCTGCACACTGAATGGTGGGACCTTGGAAATCACCTCTATTAACAGCATCTCGCACCGGGAGTTCAAGATACTCTCTTCCACCGCAATCCCGCAGACTGGTAATGCCGTTTTTAAGTGAACTCTGGGCGTTTTCCAGGGCAGTGAGGGCAATTGCACCCGGTGGTAATTTAGTCAACTCAGCAGACGGGTCAGCCGAGCCTTTATAACAAAGATGGACATGGCAGTCGATCAAGCCGGGCATGAGCGTGGCCCCTTTGGTGTCAACAATTTCACCACTAAATCCTGAGAAATCCGCATGCGGGGCAACATCAACAATTCGGTCGTCTTCAATCAGAACCGCTGTCTCTTCCAATAATTCACTTTCTCCGTCAAAGATCAGACCGCCAGTGAAGAGTGTTTTGGTTGTCATGTCGAATAATTCCTTTTTATAAAATCTGATTACGTATAAGCTCAGCCATTTTGCTTGTCATTCCCGCGGAGGCGGGAGGTAAGCGAAGACTCCGATCCAGAGGGCTGGCACGAAACTGGATCCCCGCCTCCGCGGGGATGACACCACCACGATTACTTGTAATTCTTTTGTTTTACCAATTCCTTATATCTTCACCATATGAAGTTGGTTGAGCTTCATACGTAATCAGATAATAAAATGTATATCTGTGGATGACACTGCTGATTTCTGCTGTAATCCAATGATTAAAAGACACTCAACTCAAATAATCCATGAGCTTGTTCATAAAAAGCTCTGCCTTCTGAACCTGGGAGATCTCGATGTATTCATTGGGCCTGTGAGCCTGACTAATGGAACCGGGACCGCAGAGAACGGTGGAAAGACCAGCCTCTTGAAAAAGACCGGCTTCAGTGGCATATGAGACCGTTTCTGTGTGTATCTCCCCTGTCAGGTATTTACACAATTGTTCTGCTGCGCCATCCTCTTCCGGAGACATACCGGGTGCCTCTGCATTCACTGTCGTTACGATGTTGCAGTCGGGTGAAATCTTTCGCATCTCTTTAAGGATCGGCTTGCAGTAATCATTCAGTTTGCTGATATAATCCCGGGCATTCTCTCCTGAGACAGCACGAACATCCCAGTCAAAGGAGCATTGACGGGCAATGATGTTGACAGCTGTGCCACCCTTGATTGTCCCAACATGGACAGAAGTATAAGGCGGCTCAAAAGGTACATCTGTAGAAAACCTGCGCTGGTTTTCAAGCATCAAATCTTCCAGATAAGTAACAAGGCGTGCAGCTGTCATTACAGCACTTACACCACGATCAATCTGGCTGGAATGTGCTTCATGGCCGGTGACAGTCGTTGTATAACTGCCGATCCCTTTATGAGCGTTAATGATACGCATGCTGGTTGGCTCACCAACAATGACTGCCATGGGACGGGGAAGCTTTTCTGCCATTTCATTGATCATGGCAGGTGCCCCGAAACAACCAATCTCTTCATCATAGGAAAGGGCCAAATGAATGGGTTTTCGCAAACCTTTTTTCAGCATTTCCGGTACAAGAGCCAGAGCAATTGCCAGAAAGCTTTTCATGTCGGCTGTCCCGCGGCCGTATAAACGATTGTTTTGTTCCACAACCTGAAAGGGATCACTATCCCAGGGCTGACCTTGCACCGGGACGACATCAGTATGACCGGATAAAATCACCCCCCCTTCAACCATTGGGCCGATTGTGGCATAAAGATTTGCTTTTTTCCCATCAGGGTCTGGCAAAACTTTACTGACCACACCATGTTCTGCAAGATAGGATTGAACAAATTGAATCAGTGGAAGGTTGGATTCGCTTGAGACAGTGTCAAAAGAGACAAGCTTGTCGATAAATTGTTTTGGGCTGAAGTATTTCAAATCTGTTATTTTGGTAAATTAATAAATGGCTATTGCCGAAATTCTGTAGGTAAGCGTTTTCGCGAAAAAGAAGCAGCATCAACATACCATCACCCCTCTGGTAGGGGCTATTCCAATACGTTCTTTCTCAACTCATCAATACCGAACCGTTCCATAAAGCGGGCGCTTCTTGTGTTGTACTTAGCCGTTTTCAGATAATAATTCAGTGTTTTTCTGATAAGCTCGACGGCCTCATCATCACTTAACCGGTCGGCCACCAGCTCACCAACCTTCGGTTTACTGGCGGCATTGCCGCCAAAACTCAGGCGCCAGCCATTTTTTTCTGCGATAAGACCGATGTCGCGCATCAATGATTCGCAGCAGCAAATCCGGCAGCCGGATATACCAACCTTGACCTTGTAAGGCAAAGGGCCATCCAACACAAGTTCACCAATGCCCCCTGGACATATCTTCGGTTGCTTTCACGCCAAATTTGCACCATGTTTTACCCGGACAGGCCTGTACATAATGAACACGGATCCGTTCATGGGGCGGAGTCGGAGGCAAATTGAGCTCCTTGATCAATTCACCTTTTTTTTCGGGTGAAAATCCATGGAGGAACAGACGCTGGGCGCCGGTCACCTTAACCATGGGAATATCATATTTCCGAACAATGTCAGTAATACGCTCCAGATCTTCAAGGGTAAGCATACCGGCATTGATTCCAGGAACAGGGCAAAAGGTTTGGTGGTTCTCTTTGACAGTCATAATGTATTCTCCAGTAAAAGGGCAGAACCATGGTGGTTCCGCCCTGCGATGGTTTCTCCTGTAAAAATGGGAAAAGGCTTTTGGATTATCTCAGGGTGGTCTTTTGGATTATCTGAAAATTAGCAGGTTCTTTTTTCTTTAGTTTCTGAAAGAGGTGATCGAATCTCCCACGCACTTGGGCTGATATTTTTTTCTTGTGCTTGCGTAAAGATTCTATTTCGGATGGAGTCAAGAGAAGAGGATCTGAGGAGGCTTCTGGTCTGTTTTTTTGTGAGAACATAGAAACTTCCCGCTGTGTTGAACTCCCTGATAAATTTTTCTGTTTCTTGGCAGTCATACTGTTCCTCGATTCTTTTTATGGGTCCAAGGTTCACAGACAATTTAGCAACATACATGCCCTGTGGCAAGGCCGAAGTGAAAACGATGCCCTCCCTCCCCTCTTGCTCTATGTGGTAAAGCAGTTTGTTAATGGCCTACTTTCGTCAATTGCATCATTTTTGCGGTAAATATACTGACAGTGAAGAAACGATTCATCCCCACGGCTGTGGGGAACATTTGAGAGTGTCTTTGGGGATTCCGGCAATTACAGCACAAACTGCTCTTCAAGTTGGTGTGTCTATTGGGGACAAACCGTTTGAAGCTGGATATGATGAGTTTGAGCTATGGCGAAACATGATCTATTAATCCCCCTGTCAAAGTGTTTCCTTAGAACTGGAGTTGCCCTGATTCCACACCTAGTTCTTGGTGAGAGGCATCAAGATAAATGATGGAATAAATTCTTAAAATGTGCAAGATAAGTGATGGAAAGGTGTGGAGCCCCCTCACGTACCTTGCA
>DQTH01000148.1 GCA_015662865.1 Desulfocapsa sulfexigens | reverse complement strand
CACGAAACTGGATCCCCGCCTCCGCGGGGATGACACCACCACGACCACTTGTAATTTTTTTGTTTTACCAATTCCTTATGTCTTCACCATATGAAGGTGGCTGAGTTCCATACGTAATCAGATTTTTATTTTGTCCTGAATCCTTGGATGTACCTATGATGATGCAGCAGCACTGGAACAGGCTTCATCAAGACGTGTTTCAATATATTTGATCAGTACCTCATCGTGCTCCACAAGATCAAAACAAACAGCATCTTCCCCCATTAATCCGCCGGGGACAAAATCACCTCTTTTTTCCACGTCTGTGACCATTTCGCCGTAAAAACAGATCGAAAGCCACCTGGACACATCTTCAATAACATCAACCATAACAAAGAGATTTTTTGTTTTCTGATTGGCATGAACAGCCCTCAGAGAATAAGTGACACCCGGACGTGCAACAAAGTCCAGGGTTACGCCGTCTTTTTTGGCCAGATAGTTTTTAAAATGCAAAAAGCTTTCTTTGTTTCCGCTTTTGTTTTTGTCAGCTGTTTCTTTCCATTCATCAATAAATGTGTTCAGTTCCTGTTCGGTTTTCTCGTTCATTTTTTAACCCGTTTTCTGGTAATTTGTTCGAAAATTCCGGATCTCATGGCCGGACGCTCTGTTTTTGTCAGTCATGCTTTATACTTTTCGGCGTTATAAATCAAAAGTAAAATATGCAACAAAAAGTATTTTTAATACCTTTTTACACGGTGTGTGAAGATTTTTCTTCTCCATTACGTAAAAAATGGTAAAAGACTCTGTTTGGAAATTCAGGGATATAAACATAAGTAATCCTTCACAGGCATCTGTAAAGGATTACGAAATTGAGATATGTGAAACCGCAGAGCTACAAACCCTGTGATTGGTTACACACAAAGTCATTATAGACTAAGGGAAAATATATGATAACTGCCACCGACGTCGCCCTCTCCTATGGCAAGAGGGTCATCTTTCAGGACGTCAATATAAAATTTACTCCTGGGAACTGCTATGGCCTCATCGGTGCCAATGGAGCTGGAAAAACAACATTCTTAAAGATCCTGGCCGGTGACTTTGAGCCGGATAAAGGAACGGTTTCCATCGGCAGCAGGCAACGGATCGCGGTCCTCAGGCAGGATCATTTTGCCTTTGATGATGTGAAGGTACTCGATACCGTGATCATGGGACACGAACGTCTCTACGAACTGCTGGCAGAACGCGAAGCATTGTACGCAAAACCGGAATTCACCGAAGAGGACGGGATTCGAAGCGGTGAGCTTGAAGCGGAAGTTGATGAGTTGAACGGTTATGAAGCGGAGTCTGAAGCCGCGGTTCTGCTTTCCGGGCTGGGCATTACCGAAGGTCTGCTCCATAAAAAGATGAAGGAACTGGAAGGTGGTGAAAAGGTGCGTGTACTGCTCGCCCAGGCACTTTTTGGTAATCCTGATGTTCTTCTCCTAGATGAGCCAACAAACAACCTTGATATCGATTCCATCATCTGGCTGGAAAACTTTCTGGACAGGTTTCAGAACACCGTCATCATCGTCTCCCATGACCGTCATTTTCTCAACCAGGTATGCACCCACGTGGCAGACATCGATTTTGGCAAGATCTCCATCTATGTCGGTAACTACGATTTTTGGTATCAGGCCAGTCAACTGGTCCTGCAGCAGAAACAGAATGAGAACAAAAAGGCAGAGGCCAAGGCAAAAGAACTGAAAGAATTTATCAGGCGCTTCTCGTCAAACGCCTCCAAGGCAAAGCAGGCCACGTCCAGAAAGAAACTGCTGGATAAATTAACCCTTGAGGAAATGCCCACATCGTCAAGAAAATATCCTTTTATATTTTTCAAACCGGGCAGACCGTGCGGTGATATCATTCTGGAGATCAAGGGATTGACAAAGTCCATTGATGGAGTTGTACTCTTTAAGGATCTTGATCTCACCGTAAATAAAGGCGATAAAATTGCCTTTGTCGGTGCCAGCAGCCTTGCCAAAACTACACTGTTTCAGATTTTGGCAGGTGACCTTGAAGCAGATGGCGGCAGCTTCCGCTGGGGTGTCACTATGAGCCACTCCTATTTTGCCAAAGAAAATAGTTCATTCTTTGATAAGGACATGACCCTGGTGGAGTGGCTGAATCAGTACACACCGGTAACAGAGGGTGAAACTTTTGCCAGAGGATTCCTGGGTAAAATGCTCTTTTCCGGAGAAGAGGCCCTGAAAAAGACCAGTGTCCTCTCAGGAGGGGAAAAGGTACGCTGCATGCTGGCCAGGATGATGCTCTCAGATGCCAATGCTCTTATCCTGGACGAACCAACAAATCATCTTGATCTGGAATCGATCACAGCCCTGAACAATGCACTCATTGCCTTTCCTGAAGTGCTTTTCTTTTCTTCCCACGACCATGAGTTTGTCTCCACCATTGCCAACAGGATTGTTGAACTTTTACCCGGCGGCGTCATTGATAGAATGATGCCATTTGATGAATTTTTGGAGAATAAAGAAGTGTCCCGTTTGCGGGAAAAATTTTCCTGATGAGTATGTCGTTAATGCATTATTTTTTTTCTGTGACTATTTGACTCTATTAGGTAAGTTTTGTGATACGATTGCTCATTGTTGTCCATTATTGCAGAGGAACTGATGTGTCCCGGAACTCTTTGAGAACTTCCAAGAGTTCCAAAAACAAACACATACTGCTGAAGGGGTATGATCTCTTTAAATGACCCTGTCAGGGGTTGATACAGCGCCAGTTCACGGTAAGACTAAAGGCGTCAGGTGCCACCCGTCACCGTTACTGTTATACTCTTCCTGGCCGGGAGTGCCACAAAAGCCATATACTTCATCGCAGTTACCACCGTAAAGATCAGCGCGAACGTATCCCAGAGTTTGACAGGCGATGTTGTGGCATTGCAGGTGCCACCCCCCCCCACTATCTAATGCAATGATTAGAGAGGGGTCAGGGCATAAGCTCCGGGGACAGGGGTAGGCTGGGGGACACAAGATCTAATTATTGTTTGTACAATATCATCGTAGCTTGATCTGTTTTCAGGAAAATCAGTAATGAAGTAATTTGGGTCAATCTCAAGCACCAAGCTACTTTTGGTGAATTAATCAAACTGTGATTTGAAACTCTTAAATTCAAGTCTCAGAGTTTGTAATTCCTGGCGCAGTTCGTCTATTTGTTCCTGAAGTTCTTCCTTGTCTTTCTCTTTTTTGCGAATAAGCACGTTGGCGGTTTCAGGCCGGGAGGTACTTTCAGTAAGTGTTTCCTCTGGTTCTCCACTCAAAAGATGCATGTAGCGAGATTCTTTCCGCCCGGGTTGTCGAGGCAGCCTCTTGATCAGTTCTCCCATATCCTCCAGGCTGGAGATGGTTTCCTGTATCTCATTAAGGTCGCGGAAAGCATACATGCGTTCGGTGCGGCTGCGGATTTCACCAATGGTTTGAGGCCCGCGCAGCAATAGAATACAGATGGTTGCCTTTTCCCGTATCAGCAGGTTTAATTCTTGTGAAAAGATCTGCTCATATTTCGCAACTCGACTGACGTTGCTCTGCCTCACCAGAGTCAGTTCTCTGAGACCGTTTAATGCCTGGACAACAGTTTCCTCGTCATAGGAGACAACAGGATTACGGTTGGATTTCTGGTTGCAGGCATTGCTGAGAGCATTGAGTGAAAGGGGATAGTAGTCAGGTGTTGCCATTTCTTTTTCCATTAAACAGCCGAGTACTCGAACTTCGCTGTCAGTGAGTAGGATGTCTTTCATTATTTATCCACCTGTATGGTATTTGATATGTTTTGAGCCCGTGAGAGGTCTTTGTGACACCGTATTTGATTGTATCCAGAATTCCTGGGCCACACTAATTATTGTTTGTCGGATATCAGTGCAACTTAAGCCATTTTTAGGATAATTAGTAATTGATGATATCGTAAAAAGTTGTCTGCATCGTCATTCCTGCGTAGGCGGGGATCCAGTTTCGTACCAGCCCTCTGGATTCCCGCCTGCGCGGGAATGACAAACAAAATGGCTGAGTTTTGTGCGTAATCAGATAACTCTTTGAATTCGGATCTGCTATTTGTTCCCGATTAATGAGCCCCCAGTTTTTCATAATACTGAAGAAACTTCCTCCCATACTGATGCCATCGGGTTGTTCAGCTTTTTCTTTATTGCCAATACGCATGAGGTCAATGCTTTCTTTTTACGTTCTGGCTGTCTCAATTTCAACCATGAAAGTATCCATGGTCCAGGTCACGCATTATTGCTGCCAGTTGCGTGTTGTTGCTTGTGTGAATATCAGGATCATTATCACTCAAGAGGGTCAAGGACGCATCCTCTACCTGATGGGATGTGTCAAAAGACTTTTTTGTTGAACGACGATTTAGCACCTGTTTGAAAAGAGGATCAGGAGTTGCTCCTTTGATAAATTGGATTTGCGCAACAGGAGATTCATTCAACCGATTTCCATCTGGCAAACCTTATGGAAATCATTTCATTTGGACGTCGTACCCATCTTCCGCCGCAGCCATTCGTAAAAGCTCACTGAATCACCCCGTCCAATCATAATCTGACGATCATAGGGGCAGTTTCCAGTAGACGTCTGTCTGACTGACAATACAAAGTAATCCCAAGGTGGTTGTCGAGCCGGACCAATCCAGGACACTGGGGATTGTGTGGATTGGGGGCAAGGATGGCATAGGACAACGTTCTTATCCTGGGCTCCTGATAAGGGGAACCGGCAGTATGTCATGGTTTGTCAGGATATTCTATACCTGGATCAGACAAAAAATATCCAGCTGTTCCACTGCCTGCAGCGACAATTATGCAACTTGAACCAAGAATTTTTTTAATTTCTTCTTCTTTTCATTGAGATTCCTCCTTCAGCTGTTTTTTTATATATCGTGATGGCTTCGAGATGTGATTTTAGTTAAACTAAATCAACCGTAAACAGTTTAGCGTTAAACTGTTAAGGGGCGAGTTTAAATTTTCTTCAGCCAAAACTGCAAAAGCCCGGGATTTGAGGGATCACTTTGCCAAATGCTGCTCTTACCCAGTATGGCCAATGTGAAATTTGTGGAACTGTGGAGAAAAAGTAGACACAACTTAATAAAAACGGTTAGGATCAGTGTCAGATTTGAATAACCTTTTTTTAAGGAGATTTTACCCGTGATTACTTATTTATACTGGTTTGCAATATTCGCCCTTGTTGCTGGGGCACTCTATGGTATCGGCATAAAAGCACAGAACTGGAAGGTTGGTATTGCCGTTGCTTTAGTTGTTTTGGTGGCAGGATGGGGGACTTATTTTTTTCGTCTGCAGCAGGTTTTTGTCAAGCGTTATGGCGGTGTCATGACCATTCGTGTTCCGGAAGGCCAGCATCATCTGGTGGCGACCTGGAAGGATGATAACCTGTGGATTGAGAATTACGATCCCAAGACCAATACCTGTATCTTCAGTGAATATTCCAAGGGAAACCTGCTTCAGGGAAAAGTGACCATATCCAACTGCAATCCGCTCATGCCGCAACAATGATATCGGATACTTAGGTAGAGGTTTATTACCAAGTGGTTCTATCTGAAACTCAGCAAAAAATGTTTTTTTTGTTACTGACAACCCTGTGGAAACTGGATTCCCGCCTGCGCGGGAATGACAGGTAGCCGATCCCGTGTCACTCCCGCAGAGTCGGGAGTCCAGAATGTTGCTAGCTAAGTTTCGTTAGTAGCCACATATTGCAATTAATAATCTGATTACGTATGAAACTCAGCCAACTTCGTATGGTGAAGACATAAGGAATTGGTAAAACAAAAGAATTACAAGTGGTCGTGGTGGTGTCATCCCCGCGGAGGCGAGGATCCAGTTTTGTGCCAGCTCTCTGGATCGGAGT
>DQTH01000282.1 GCA_015662865.1 Desulfocapsa sulfexigens | reverse complement strand
TTTATCAGCTAATTACAGAGCGAGACAACACGGACGACGTAGCCCCTGTCAGTAAACAGCTTAAATTATTCAACTAATAACCGGACACTAGTGAGAAATCACACAATATCCTTGACACTAATTTTCTTGTGTATATAAGAAAATTAGAATGTTAATTGCGAAATTTTTCAGTGCAAATTTCGCGCTTTTTTTTACTAATCTAAAACAAGAAACTGGTTACTTGTATGGTTAAAAATACCGCACCCCAAAAGAAAAAAGCAACAAAACCTCGAGCTTCATCAAAAGCAAAGGAGAAAAAAACAAAACTGTATACGGTTATTTTTTTCCATAAATGGTGCAAATCCTGTGGACTCTGTTCAGCGTTTTGTACAAAAAAAATTATCAAATCTGATGCCACCGGTCTTCCCTTTATAGAAGAGATGGACAGATGTATCGGGTGCAGGTTCTGTGAAATTCACTGCCCAGACTTTGCGATTACCATTAAAAACAGAAATCCCGAGAGGAGGAATAGTAATGGAAAGCAGTGAACAACAAAAGAAAGTACTCCTGCAGGGAAATGAAGCAATTGTTGAAGGCGCACTTGCTGCAGGCTGCCGCTTTTTCGCAGGCTACCCCATAACGCCGGCCTCGGAAATCAGTGAAATTTTGTCAGTAAAACTCCCTGAACTTGGTGGAACGTTTATCCAGATGGAAGATGAAATTGCGTCCATGGGTGCAGTTATCGGTGCTTCTCTTGCAGGTACAAAAGCCATGACGGCAACCAGTGGACCGGGATTTTCTCTTATACAGGAAAACCTGGGATATGGATGTATTGCTGAAGTCCCGTGCGTCATTGTGAACGTCATGCGAGGCGGCCCAAGTACGGGTTTACCCACTAGTCCTTCACAGGGTGATGTGCAGATGGCCAGATGGGGAACTCACGGAGATCATCCAATCATTGTCTTAGCCGTTTCCTCTGTTTCCGATTGTTTTTCTGTAACAGTCAAGGCTTTCAACCTGTCTGAAAAATATCGGATCCCGGTTATTATTCTTTCCGATGAGGTTGTGGCCCATACAAGGGAATCAGTAATCCTGCCCACAGCAGATCAGGTCAGAGTTTCTGATAGGGTTAAACCTGACGTGCCGCCTGAGTGGTATAAACCTTATGCTGATAACAACAGAAGTGTTCCTGATATGGCTTCTTTTGGTGAAGGATATAGGCACCACGTCACAGGACTTGTACACGATATTAGTGGTTATCCAACGCAGGATACTCGTGAAATCGATTCGTTCTTAAGACGAATTCATGGAAAAATCAGCAAAGGGTTCCAGGACATAATGGTGACTAAAACACACCATATGGAGGATGCTGAAATTTGTGTTATTGCCTATGGGTCAGTTGCCAGATCCGCTCTTAGAGCTGTTCGTGATGCAAGGGAACTTGGCGTTAAGGCAGGTCTTGTTCAGCTTGTGACCCTTTTTCCATTTCCCCGTAAAGATGTAGATACCTATCTTCGTCAATGTCGTGTTGCAATCGTACCTGAGATGAATATGGGACAAATGAGCAGAGAGATAAGCAGGGTGAACCAGGCAGGCTGTCGAATTGTTAAACATAACAAGATAAACGGCCAGCTTATAACTCCGGATGAAATCCTTAAACATCTGACAACAGTATGATCTTGCATCATCTGAATATATAAAAGGAGCAATGAAAAAAATGCTTGAACGTGCTGAAATTATACGTCAGGAATATCTTCGTCATGATAAAAAATTCCCCCATGTCTGGTGCCCCGGATGCGGTAACGGAATAATCATGGGTGCACTGCTGCGTGCCGTGCACAGTCTTGGCTTGAGTAAAGATGAAGTTGTGCTGGCCTCCGGTATTGGTTGTTCCGGAAGAATGCCGACATATGTTGATTTTAATACCATCCACACCACCCATGGAAGGGCGCTGACTTTTTCAACAGGCATTAAACTTGCCAAACCGGAACTGACAGTGCTGACTGTTATGGGTGATGGGGATGCCACTGCTATTGGCGGTAATCATTTTATCCATGCTGCCAGGAGAAACATTAATTTAACTGCCATTATCGTTAACAATTCAACTTATGGTATGACCGGTGGTCAGTATTCACCAACAACCCCGTTTGGCTCCAAATCCACAACATCAGTTTATGGTCATGTGGAACACGCGTTTACCATCTCTGAGCTTGCCGCAACCGCAGGAGCATCATTTGTAGCAAGAAGCACGGTGTATCATGCAACACATCTTGAGAGAATGATAAAAAAAGCCATCGAAAAACGTGGTTTCTCCGTTATGGAGGTGATCTCCAACTGTCATGTCCAGCATGGTCGCAGAAATAAACTTGGCGGAGCAGTAGAAATGATAAACGGCTTCAAGAAGAACTCTGTTACTGTAGAGAAAGCTGCTAAAATGAGCCCTGAAGAACTTGAAGGAAAGATCACCATTGGAGTTCTTGCTGACATCGACAAACCGATATCTACTGAAGAGTATCTGAGAGTTGCTGGTGAGGCTAAAGAGACAGCGGAAAAAATTGCAAAAGAAAAAGAGAAGAACGGGGTCAAACGTTATGAAGAATAATGAACGTTATGAGATAAGATTCAGTGGCTCTGGAGGGCAGGGGATTATCACTGCTGCTGTGGTCATGGCAGATGGAGCCGGGTCCTATGACAATAAGCATGTATGCCAGACCCAAAGCTATGGTCCAGAGGCAAGGGGTGGAAAAAGTAAAGCCGAGGTCGTTATTTCCAACTCTCCAATTGATTACCCAAAAGCACTTAGTGTGGACCTGTTGCTTGCCATGAATCAGGCTGCTTGTGATGCGTATTTCTCTGATATTAAATCGGATGGTTTACTTGTTGTTGACAGCGGTCTTGTTCAGCAACTGCCCACAAGCCGTTCAGTATCCATTCCTTTTACACAGATTGCCAGAGAACAGATTGGCAGAGAGCTTGTTGCCAACATGGTTGCTCTTGGTGCAGTCGGATATCTCAGTGGTCAGGTTTCTCTTGATGGACTTGAGAAGGCACTCCTTTCAAGGGTGCCAAAAGGAACAGAGAAAATGAATTCCGAAGCTCTTCATGCAGGAATCAAAGAGGCAAAGAAAATTGACATGGATTTATTGCCACGATCGGTATTGTCTGAGTGGGACGACGAGTTCTAACGACAAAACAATGCGGTGGGTTACTTTGTGAATGTTTTACTTGAGCACAGGGTTGCCGCGACCCTGTGCTTCATTATTATAGGATTTCTGCTAATAAGTCTTCTCAGTACGACTGGACTGCCCGAAGACAAATAAAGAAAGGCCTGCTTGTCCTTTTAATTTTTATGGGAGCAGGCTTTGGTTATTATTATACTGGGGTATGCACTTGACTCCAGCGACTACTACATGTAGTGTAGTGGGTTATGGAAGAAAATTTTCCCCGCACGCTTCAAGA
>DQTH01000092.1 GCA_015662865.1 Desulfocapsa sulfexigens | reverse complement strand
TGCGTGAGTTCTTGTTTTGAGCAAGATACTATACTCTTGCTCGCGGGTGAACCAGCCTTCTCATTATACCTTACCTCCCGCCTCCGCTGGAATGACAAACAAAATGGCTGAGTTTTGTACGTAATCAGGATTATCTTTTGGTTGCTTAATGCACCATAAAAGTTTAACAATCAGCTCGTTCAAAAATAATTTTACTTTCAGCGAGAGATCCCATGCAATTTGGCAGTGATAATCAGACCGGCGCATCCACTCAAGTACTGGAGATGCTGACAACAGCTAATTCTGACTTTACACACGGTTATGGCGATGACCATTGGTGCAGGCAGGCAGCAGATGATCTTAAGCAGCTGTTTTCCTGTGATCTTGAAGTATTTTTTGTTGCCACAGGAACAGCAGCCAACTCACTGGCCCTTTCCTGTCTGGCTCAGCCATGGGAAACCATCCTCTGCCATCATCAGGCCCATATCATTCAGGACGAGTCCACTGCTCCTGAATTTTTCACGGGCGGGGCACGACTCACTGCAATTTCCAACCAGGCAGGAAAACTTCAAACCGAACATCTTAAACGCTACTTCAGGCAGTTGGGCGAGGAACCGCCTCACACACCTCGTACCAGTGCTTTAAGCATCACCCAGGCCAATGAATCAGGGCTTGTCTATACACCGGATGAGATAAAAGCTCTCTGCACATTTGCCCACAATCGCAAGATGCATGTTCACATGGATGGCGCCAGGTTTGCTAATGCTGTCGCAGCCCTTGAATGCTCTCCGGCTGATTTGACATGGAAGGCTGGTATCGATGTTCTTTCACTGGGTGCAACGAAATGCGGTGCCATTGCAGCTGAAGCGGTTTTGTTTTTCAACAGGGACCTTGCCGGGTCTTTCATTCACAGGAGAAAACGATCCGGGCATCTGGTTTCAAAAGGACGATTTTTTGGAGCCCAGTTTGTCGGCTGGCTCAAAGACAAACACTGGCTGGAGCTTGCTGCCCATGCAAACAGGCAGGCAAAGAATCTGGAAGAAAGACTTGCTCTTTTTCCTTCTATTTCCCTGATATGGCCGCGTGAGGCCAACGAACTCTTTGTGACCATGCCGGAGAGGCTGGTAGACTTCCTTCATGACTCAGGGGCAGAATTTTACCAGTGGCCAAGCCACTCCCTGCCTCGGGGAATTGAACTTAAAAACAACACATCTTTTGTCCGGCTGGTGAACTCCTTTGCCACCACCGACGAACATATTGACCGCTTTTGTGAGCTTATTCACACGTTCGAATCTGAATCCAGGAGTGATTGAGACAGTTCGTCAGGAGTGTTGATATTGCTCCATGCACGGCAAAGGGATTTGGGAACCACCGGAGTTGCAATGTTTGATTGTCTGGCAACCATGGAAATTCGCAGACAACCCGAAGAATAAAGCTCTTCAAAATAGGTTTTCGACTGAGGTTCATACAGGGCAAGCAGCGGTTCAACAAATCCATCTTCTTTCAGTCGGGGCACGGTACCCCAGGAATCAGGTTTCCTGCTGGCAAGCAGCCACTCAAGGGCTTCTGATGTGATATTTGGCATATCACAGGCCAACAGTAACCAGCAGGAATCGGGTTTCCAGCGCATGGCCGCAAGAATTCCTGTGAGAGGGCCCTGCACATCAGGAACATCAGGAAGACGAACCAGGGAGTTCAGGCTGGACGGCACATCCCCCCTGCCTGAGAGAACGATCTTATCAGTGAAAGGTTGCAGCAGGTTTACAGTATTCTCAACCCACGTCAACCCATTCTGCCCCTTAATCAAATGTTTTGGCCGTCCCATTCGGGAGCTGCGTCCGCCAATGAGCAGACATGCCCGCAGAGGAATACCCTGCTGCCAGATGCTTGCTTCCTTCATATCTGCAAAGTTATCTCTTTTGAATGGATCGGGAGAATGCCCGCCTCACGGCCAAGGCGAAGAAAGGTTTCGATGGCTGCTTTCCCATCTGTTCCAAGTGCTCTTGAATAATCATTTACGTACAGGTTTATGTGATTTTGCATTACCCGCTCATCCATCTCCTGAGCATACTGCCTGATATATGGAAGACAGTCTCCGGGATGTTCATCTGCCCACACAATTGAATCATGAATAGCCTTGTCTATTTGCTCTATCCGTTCTCTACCAAGCGATCTGCGCGCAGCAATACAACCGAGGGGAATGGGATGAGAGGTTGATTCCTCCCACCACTGACCAAGATCCTGAAGGCAGGCAAGCCCCTGCGCTGCATAGGTAAAGCGGCTTTCATGGATGATCACGCCAGCATCAACCTCTCCATTTTTTACAGCACTCATGATCTCATCAAATCGCAGTTCAAGCAAATCATGCGACTCGGGCGAATACATACGAAAAAGAAGATTGGCGGTGGTGAGACGACCGGGTATGGCAATTTTTGCATCACCCAAAGCCGCTGCATCAAAGCCGGGCCTTGCCACCAGCAGCGGCCCGCATCCGCGACCAAGGGCAGAGCCTGCTGAAAGAACACAATATTCATCCATTACATGACCAAGGGCATGAAAAGACAGCTTGGTAATATCGAGTTTTTTTTGGATGGCCCAGGAATTCAGAGTCTCCACATCTTCCAGCAGAGGCGGAGCCAGTTCTATGCCTGGCAAAGCAAGCTTGCCATGGGTTAGACCATAAAAAATATAGGTATCATTGGGGCATGGTGAATAACCTAAAGTGAGTGGCGTTGTCATTTTTTTACAATAAACCTTTAAGAAGGATTGCAGCAGCTTTTCCTGCTTTACTGCACGCTTCAGTCAGTTTCCAGCCTGCAACATCCCTGTCTTCCACAAAGTTGGAGATCACACGCATTTCAAGCAGGGGCAGCTGAAACTCTTCACAGATTCTTGCCACTGCTGCTCCTTCCATATTTTCACAGAGACCTTCATATTGTGTCCCAAGCATGGTTCCACGATTTCCACTACCACTCACTCCACAAACTGTAACAAAATTTCCACGTTTTGCAGGCAGCCCATTTTCCCGTAAAAGAGTGTCAGCACTACTGAGCAAATACGGGTCCAGAGAATAGCGGGAACGGTGTACAAGATGCTCTCCAAGGGGTTCAATACGATCAGTGTAACAGATGCCAAAATCGCCAAAATATTCCTGCTCTGCCAGACATATTTCCAGAAGCTCAGCTCCCTTTTTTTTATCGTGTATATACGCGCCAGCCACCCCAAAGTTGAAAACAGCGTGAATATTTTTATTCTGCTTCTCAAGCAGTCTTGTCAGGCTGAGGGTAGTTTCCACCATACCAACACCGGTAACCAGACTCATCCAGCATCCTTTTTCGGGATTTATCCTGTCAAGCAGGGGCTGAAGCTCAAATTCAGTTGCACAAACGACAAGGAACATGGTAGGAAGACGTTTTTTTGGGTTATGATAGCATTTCAACTTTCAGAACATAAACTCTTAAAATAGTGTTTTATACAGTAAAAGCAAATACGCATGCAACAGGAATTCTCTCTTAAAGCCTACAACTACACGCTTCCACCGGAAAATATTGCCCAACATCCGGCAGATGCCCGAGAAAAATCAAAACTCCTGATCATGCACCGCAAAACCGGAACATGGCACCACTCAAGCTTCCACCGAATCATAGATTTATTAAATCCGGGGGATCTTCTGGTGGTGAACAATACCAGAGTCTTTCCGGCAAGATTATACGGCCGCAAAGAAAGCGGCGGCAAGGTTGAGGTTTTTCTTCTCTCGTATCCAGTTGACAAAGAAAATACCAAAGAAAAAAAACAGGCAGAAGTCACAGCGCTTATAAAAAGTTCTAAACGACCAAAACCGGGAACACATCTGCTGCTTGGGCCAGACCTTGACGCCCTGGTACTCGAACTTCTTGACGGAGGAAAAGTCAGAATCGAACTCTCCTACTCTCGGGACAAGGAGTTAAGTGCTATTCTTGAACAGCACGGACAGGTGCCGTTACCGCCTTATATCAGCAGAAAAAATGGAACGACCGAGGAAGATCGCAAGCGCTACCAGACCGTTTATGCACGCACTCCCGGTGCCGTTGCTGCCCCCACTGCAGGACTTCACTTTTCAGAAAATCTCCTTCAGTCCATTGAACAGAAAGGTGTGGAGACAACTCAAATCACGCTTCATGTCGGTCATGGGACATTTGCCCCGGTACGTTGTGAAGATATCCGGGATCACGTTATCCATCAGGAATATGTATCCGTATCCCGGGAAAGTGCTGACAAAATTAATCATGTCCGGAAAAATGGCGGCAAAATATGGGCTGTGGGAACCACCACAGTACGTACTTTGGAATTCATGGCTGACGAAACGGGCAAGGTACGGGCAGGACAGGACTGGTGCGGGCTGTATATACTTCCAGGTTATCAGTTCAAGGTGGTTAACAACCTCATCACCAACTTCCATCTCCCAGAATCTTCATTACTGTTCCTGGTTTCAGCCCTCTGCGGCCGGGAAACCCTGATGGAAAGTTATAGAGACGCCATCAGCATGGGCTATCGTTTTTATTCATACGGTGATGCCATGGCCATTTGCCCCTGACATTTCAACTCCAGACAAAGACGATTAGTGGGAGGGAAGGATCGTAAAAGGCACTCTTAGTAATCACAGCAGTTGTTGATTAAACCAAACAAGCTTGCCACCAGCTTTTCAGTTATTTTTCCCTCTCCACAGAACGTTCCACGAACCCCCAGTAAGGATAATCCACCTCATAGTCTGCAACCAGCCCCGGACTGTGTTCACGACTTGCCACAAGCCAGAGTTTGTTTTTCCTTTTCTGTTCATCAACTGAACTCAGTGGATCCCAGTCCGGATACAGAACCATGGCATTGTCTGCGCTGTATTCAATATCGCCAGACCCTTTAAACACACCGAGGTGAGGAGTTTCCTTATAGCTCCTGCCATCCCCCCTGGACAGCTCTGAAACAACGAGGAAAGACACATGAAGCTCATCACGGATGGATTCCATCTGCCTGAGCCAGGCATCTATTCCGGTTCTTCGTTCGGAAAAATCCTTAAATGGTAATTTATGAAGACTGTCTATCACCACAACTGTATATTTACAGTTTGTCTCATGGCGAATGAAATCGATATGGCGACGCATGATTTCAGGTGTTACCTGTCTGTCAGTTACGACCCGAAAATAAAAAAGCATGTCCTGCAGTTGCTTACAGGCATCTCTGTACTTCGTCTCATCCTCACCTGTCAGTGCTTTGTTGCGAATTGCCTCGGTTGACACCCGGCTTAATCGACTGAGGGTACGCTGATATATCTTTTGCCTGCCATTTTCAAAATCATAGTAGAGTACCGGAATATTACGCAGTGCCATCTCCGTTGCCATCTGAATCATAAAGGTGGATTTACCGGACTTAGGTGCGCCACCTACAATGTTGATTCCATGAATGCCATCCAGCGCCTTATCCAGCTTGGGAAACCCTGACTGAAGAGCTGCGTAAAACGTTCCGCTTTCCATGGAAAGCTGTTCCTGAAAATGATCATATTCCCGCACTGGGCTTGGAAAAGGCGAAAAGGCTCTTGCGCCTTTAATCATGGATGAGACTGCTGCACGAAACTGTTTTCCTTTATTCCTTGCCAGATGGCAGAGGGTATAATCCTTCGGCAATCCTGCAGGCCACCTGAACGGACGTACCTTGTAACCAATACGGGAGGCAAGTTTGCGCATGCTGATTTCCGATTCAGCACTGTTACTGGTTACCAGGAAAAGTGTGCGGATAAAGGCAAACTGTTCCGGATCAATAGCCTCAAGAGTCTGAGAGTCAGGAACTGCAACAGCAGGATAACCCAGTTGCTTCAGAGCAAGAAGAGTATCCTCTCCCTCGCAGAGGAACAGACTGCCTTCTTCGCAGCGGCCGATATCCTGTACATTAAAAATTCTGTGTTTTTCATCAAAAAACTGTTCATTACCGTGCCAGAAAAAGTCTTCTTTCCTATCCGGAAATACACAACGTGCGGAATAGCAGTTTCCGTCATCCTGAAAATAGGGGTAGACAAGATAACGTCCATTAAAACCGACAAACTGTTCTGTCAACACTTCTTCCCCAATGCCTTCTTCCTGAAAACGAGCCAGCAGGCCATTGGTCATGTTATCCCTGTACGAGAGTATCTCCTGATTCAGATTCGCCGGCGGATAGTCATTATTTTTAAGAAGGGGTTCGCGATCAGGATCAAAACCAGGCACATGTGAAGGGTCAAGGCATAACAGTCTGGCAAACAGGAGGGGGAAGCCACCGGGAACACAACGGTTCAGGCAGCGAAAATAACCATGGAAGAAGCCGCCTTTTTTGAGAAATACAACAAAGCGATTTTCGGGATCAAAACCGTTATCCCGGCAAAAAGGACAATCAGCAGTTAAATAATTCTTCTCAACCCGTGCATTGACAAGATTGTCACGGTAGAGACGGGCTATGGATTCATTTTGATCAGCTGCCATTAACAAGATCCGTTAATATACTTTGCTCAAGCTCTTCATCAAAATGGATGTGGACTGAACGGCCCATATCAATAGCGTTAAGATTACGTACCGCAACCACTGTTCCGGAAAGACTTAATTTTCTTTCTTCCTGGTCAGCATCTTTAAAGAAAAGCCCGATATGGCGTCCCAGGAGCAAACGGGCATTCTTTTTCTGCCCTATTTTTGCCAGAAAAGAAAGCCCTCCCGATGAGATATCAGAGCATTCTCCCCTGATTATGGTCTCGGATGCGTCTTCGCCATCACCGGATAAAACCATGTACACACTGCCGGACAACGCTTTTCTCTCTTTCTGGCGCCGGTTGGCCCCTGAAGTGATAAAAAATTCGTTCACCTTGTCATAGCGCTGACAATACTCCTGAAGCTTTTTTTCAAGGGAAGGATATACGTCCCCCCACTCTTCCACTTTATCCATCGACAAAGTAGAAAGCTCAACCGCTCCCATACTTGTGGCATTAAGTGTCCATAATGAGTTGTCAAAGAAAGAATTTCCACCAAAGACATTCCCTTTGCCAATGATATGCACCAGAGTTTCACTTTCTCTTTCATGGAAAAAGAGTTTTACCCGCCCTTTATTGACAAAGAAAAGCCGCCATTGCGGTTCGCCCTGGGTAACGATAGCTGTCTCTGCCGAATAAGCTTCATGCTCCAGCGCATGATAAAAAGCATTAAACTCTTCTGTGGTAAGAAGGTCATAAAGGTCAGACCAGATAAGGATGTGATCCCTGTCCACTGAATTACTTTTAGCTTCTTCAATTACTTCCGCGGCTTTAATAATTTCAGACAGTGCCATGGGGTCGATATCAATAAGCCGTAACCTTAGACTTTCTGCTTCGTCAAACTTCTGAAATTGTGCCGTTTTCTCAATTAGTTGAAAAAGCAGTTCTTTGGCTGACTCTTTTTCATCTTTATGAATAAGCTCGTAAACCTCTTTTTCCTCGGGATAGCCGGTGATACACTCATACTTCGCCTCACTGCCTGATGTCTTGGCAGCAGCAATGCCAATCGGCACCTTTCGGCCACGACCACCCTGGAGCTTAATCTCTCCGGCCCCCTGTTCCTGTATATATGACATGGCCAGTTCTGCTGCATGAACACTTTCTTTTCCGAACTGCCTTTCCCCGCCATCTATTATTTTTCGTAATAGCGGGAAAGCCTTTCGTGTTCCTGTGGCACCCAAAGTTTTACTTATTTCAAGCGCCAGCAATCTCTTTTCAGGTCCTCTATATAGCTTGCATTCTTCCAGCAGTTCGGAAAGCGGTCCAACAACCTCTGAATCTGCCACCCTCCTCAAATTTTTCACCACCTGAAGTTTAGCCTGGGTGCTCGCACCGGCCAGAACCTGCAAAAGATACATTTCAGTGGACGCGCCTCCTATTTGCACTATGCAATGAAGCGTTTCCTGCTGAACCCTCAGATCATCATGGAAGACATAATCAAGAATTAATTCCGCATCTTTTTCAGAACCTGTTGCAGCGAGCAATCGTATTATATTTCTTTTACCAAACCACGGCATGGGATCTGGAAGACGTTCCAGCAGGACGGGAGTGAG
>DQTH01000043.1 GCA_015662865.1 Desulfocapsa sulfexigens | reverse complement strand
CAAAATGGATTTGCCAGGCACTTGCGACTGGGCTTGTCAGCGCGAGTGTTTCAGCTCCTGCTTCATCATTATACACATCTATAGATGAACCAAAACCGGCGAGAGTTGATTGTAGGCTGTCTAATTGACCAGCAGTTGCATCAGTGGCTGGATTGAATGGTGTTGCTGTTGCACTGCTTACTGTCAGCCCAATTCCTGCAATAGTAAGTAAAGCATTTTTTAAAATCATTTTCTTCATCATTTCCTCCTGTTTACTCAGCAGATATTGCTGAAAAAAAACTCTATTTTTCCCAAGACTCTAAAATAGACTTTCATGTCTTGGATTATTTATCGTTAATTATAAAGTACCTTTTGAAAAAAGAAATCCGTATAAATACCTATTTTTGTAATAAAGTTATAAAAAGAGTGTGTATGAGGATTTGAAAAAAAACCTTATTTTCAGGATAATTAGCTGGTTTTGTATGGGAAAAACAAGAATAATAAAACCTGATAACCAGAGTATGATGTTCATGTGACAAGCCAAATGGATAGTTATTTCATGATTACCGCACAGTTGGTAATCCTAATCTCAGGCAGGAAACTGAATCCCCGCTTCCGTAGGAGTTGTTTCCATAATTTGTTATAATTATAGTATGTTATTCAGATATTGTGTAGATACTATGTGAAGTTGGCTGAGTTTCATATGGTGAAGACATAAGGAATTGGTAAAACAAAAGAATTACAAGTGGTCGTGGTGGTGTCATCATTCCCGCGGAGGAGGCGGGGATCCAGTTTTGTGCCAGCCCTCCGGATTCCCGCCTCCGCGGGATGACAAACAAAATGGCTGAGTGTTATACATAATCAGAAAATTTTTTGATATCCCGTCATTTCAGGGCGCTGTCTGAACTTTATTATAGGTGAAAATACCTGTTTTTCTCAATACTTCAAAAAAGTATTGCTCTTCAACAATGTTTACAATAGGCTATTTAGTAGCGTTATATTGCTGTCTCAATGCAAAGTTTATGAAAAAAAGGAAGTAAACGGAATGACTATTCTCGTAACTGGAGGTGCTGGTTATATTGGTAGCCACACCTGTCTTGAGCTCTTAGAGGCAGGGGGGCGAGTTGTTGTCCTGGACAATTTTTCAAACTCCAATCCTGAAAGTTTACGTAGGGTAGAAGAGCTGACAGGAAAAAAAGTTGAAGTTCATGAAGTTGATCTATTGGATATAGAAGCTGTACAAAGAGTTTTTAAAATATGCTCAGACATAGAATCTGTAATTCATTTCGCAGGCCTCAAAGCTGTGGGAGAGTCAGTGGAACAACCTCAAAGATATTATGAGAATAATATCACCGGTACTTTAAATCTCACCAGAGCTATGGCAGATCACAATGTGAAAAATATTGTTTTCAGCTCCTCCGCTACTGTTTATGGCGATCCAGCCACTGTTCCCATAACTGAAGATTTTCCTTTGTCTTGTACTAATCCCTACGGCAGAACAAAATTAATGGTTGAGGATATTTTGTCTGATCTTCATACTGCAGATCCTGAATGGAATGTGGTTTTACTACGCTATTTCAACCCGGTGGGAGCCCATAAAAGCGGACGAATCGGCGAAGTGCCTTCGGGTATCCCAAATAATCTAATGCCCTATATCTCACAGGTTGCAGTGG
This sequence comes from Desulfocapsa sulfexigens, assembly GCA_015662865.1. Classification (GTDB taxonomy): domain Bacteria; phylum Desulfobacterota; class Desulfobulbia; order Desulfobulbales; family Desulfocapsaceae; genus Desulfocapsa; species Desulfocapsa sulfexigens_B. The sequence goes on along the minus strand of DQTH01000043.1, from coordinate 22,204 downwards.
AAACTCTTCCAGAGCTTTCAGTTTTTGGTGATGACTATTCAACAGATGATGGAACCGGTGTCCGTGATTATATCCATGTGGTTGACTTGGCTCTTGGTCATTTGGCCGCCCTTGAAAAGTTTGCATCTCGGCCAGGAGTAGTAATTTGTAATCTAGGCACTGGCAATGGCTACAGTGTACTGGATATGGTCAAGGCTTTTGAAAAAGCCTCCGGGAAAAAAGTTCCTTACAAAATAGTTGATCGTAGACCTGGGGATATTGCACAGTGTTTTGCAGACCCGGCTCTGGCCGCAAAAGAACTTGGCTGGAAGGCAACCCGTGGTCTTAATGAAATGTGTGAAGATACATGGCGCTGGCAATCAAATAATCCCAAAGGTTTTGATTGATTAAATGTGTGGTATAGCAGGATATTATAAAATAACTAATCGTCAAAACTGCGACCGACGTACTCTTGAGCGGATGATTTATCCGGTTCAACACAGAGGTCCTGATGGGTTTGGTTTTTTTTTAGGAGAAAATGTCGGGCTGGCACATGCCAGGCTTTCAATTGTTGATCTGGAGGGGGGCTGGCAGCCAATCACCAACGAAAACAGAACACTCTGGATTATCTTTAATGGTGAGATTTTCAATTATCCGGAATTACGTGAAGACCTCCTGGCAAGAGGTCATACTTTTTCCACCCACTCAGATACAGAAGTCATCCTTCATCTTTATGAAGAAAAGGGTACACAATGTCTTGCCGAACTGAACGGACAATTCGCCATAGCCATATATGACACAAGAAAACAGACGCTTTTTCTGGCAAGGGACCGCATGGGAATCCGGCCTCTTTTCTATACGAGTCATAATGGTTCTTTTTATTTCGCCTCTGAAATTAAATCCTTATTCAATGCAGATTTAGGTATTCCGCGAAAAATTGCGCCTCAAATTCTTAGTGAAATTTTCACTTTCTGGAGCCCGGCAGGAGAAGAAACTGTTTTTGCAGGCGTAAAGCAGCTGCTTCCCGGCCATTTCATGGAAGTTACAGGTTCGGGCATACAAAAGACAGAGTGTTACTGGTCGATTCCTTTTTGTCCTGATGAACCAGGGTCTCGCACAGAACAAAATTATGCAGAAGAACTGCGAGAATTGCTGATAGATTCTGTTCGTCTTCGTTTGCGGGCCGATGTGCCGGTGGGAGCGTATTTAAGTGGTGGATTGGATTCTTCAGCCATCACGTCTCTTATCAAACACTACACAAACAATCCACTCAAGACTTTTTCAGTTAGCTTTAAAGATAAAGTGTATGACGAAACCAGTGAACAACAGGAGATGGTTAATTATCTAGGTACTGATCATCACCAGGTGACATGCTCCTATAATGATATAGCTGAGAGTTTTCCTGATGTCATCTGGCATACTGAAATAACGATTCTGAGAACTGCACCGACCCCCTTGTTTTTGCTTTCTGGACTCGTTCGTCAAAATCAATATAAAGTCGTGCTCACAGGTGAAGGGGCAGATGAAATCCTAGGCGGATATGATATTTTTAAGGAGGCTAAGGTAAGGGCGTTTATCCACTCACAACCTGATTCTGAAATTCGTCCAAAGCTTTTAAAACGACTCTATCCCTATCTTGCTTTGTCACCTACGAAATCAGCAGAATATGCGCGCAAGTTTTTTGCAACTGATGCGCATATGAATGATCCTTTTTATGCTCACAGGCCACGCTGGAAAACGACATCGGGAACTCATGTTTTCCTGACTGATGAAGTGAAAAATGCCAGGCCGAATCCTGTAGATGGTCTTGAGTACCTGCGAAATGACCTGCAGGGACTGGATTTTTTTAATAGAGCCCAACACCTGGAGTGCAAAGCATTAATGGCCAATTACCTGCTTTGCTCTCAGGGAGACCGAATGGCCATGGCTCATTCCGTAGAGGGGCGATTTCCTTTTCTTGATCATCGGGTTGTTGAATTTGCCGGTACTATTCCATCCCGCTATAAAATGAAAGTCCTGAACGAGAAAAATATCTTAAAATCAGCTATGAAAAATATTCTTCCAGGCAATATAATCAAAAGGAAGAAACAACCTTATATGGCTCCGGATATCTTAAGCTTTTTTGGTGATGGAGAACCTGAATATTTTGACCACTACCTGTCAGAAGATGCAATTGAACAAGCCGGCTTGTTTAAGCTGACGGCAGTGAATCGACTCATGAAGAAATGCCGTAAAAAGTCACGCCAGGGTTTCCGTGAAAACATGGCTTTTGTGGGTATACTATCTACCCAGATCTTAAATGATAAATTTATAAATAATTTTCAGGTTAACCAACCTGCACAACTTGAAAATGTTAAAATAGCGAAGAGTTGAGGTAGGAATTAACAGGAGAACAAAATGGCGGATGCTATTACAAAAATAAGAACATTTATTTTTGATAACTTTTTGTTTGATGCAGAAAGCAGTGATTTAAAAAATGACGAATCTTTTCTGGATCAGGGCATTATTGATTCGACCGGAGTTCTGGAGCTGGTTGAGTGGCTTGAAGATGAATGCGGCATTGAGGTAGAGGATGAGGAACTGATTCCTGAAAATCTTGACAGTGTCAACAATCTGGCCGCTTTCATTAAGAAGAAGCAGCAGTGAGCCATAATTCATGATGGACTTATCTGGTAGACCCCAGAGATTGCTTGGTGAAGGGTTGCTTGCCTCTGCTACCTCTCATCCTGAGAAAGTCGCTGTAATAGTTGAGGGTGAGCCATATACTTATTCACAGTTGTTGAAAGCTGTTCTGTGCCTGAAAGCAGCCTTACAGAGTCGTGGCCTGATGCGTGGGGATCGAGTTGCAATATACATGGATAATACATGGCCATGTATTGTTTCTGTCTATGCCGTTTTGCTGGCTGGTGGAGTCTTTTTGGTTATTAACCCCCAGACTAAGTCCGAAAAATTACACTTTCTTCTGGAAAACAGTGATGCCCGGATTTTATTGACTGATGGGCATATTGCTACTGTTTTTGTACCAGTAGTCCAAAGCATTTCAACTGTGGAGCATGTTATTTATTCTGGTGTGCTGAAATTGTCACTGGATGATGACACAGGTTTTGCTCACTTCGATACGGTTATTTCCGAGCATGCGCCTTCAGAGCAATTTGCGCAGGTAATACCCAATGATTTAGCTGCACTGCTTTACACTTCCGGAAGTACAGGAAATCCAAAAGGAGTAATGCAGACTCATCAGGCCATGGTCTTTGCTGCTTGGAGTTTGATAGAGTATCTCCGCCTGTCGCCTTCTGAGAAAATTATGCTGGTTCTGCCTCTTGCCTTTGACTATGGATTGTATCAATTATTGATGACAATCAAACTTGGTGCTACGCTGATTGTTGAACGTTCATTTACCTTTCCAGCACAAATATATAACCGAATGCTTGAAGAGTCGATTACCGTTTTTCCCGGTGTTCCAACTATTTTTGCTATGATGGTGGCAACAAACAGGAAAAAGAAAATTGTTTTTCCATCAGTTACCAGAGTTACCAATACAGCTGCTGCTTTGACTGCTTCTATGATCCCTGAGCTAAAGCAGATTTTTCCCAATGCTCTTATTTACAAGATGTATGGGCAGACAGAGTGTAAGCGAATTTCCTATCTTGAACCTGAACTGATTGACTCAAAACCTGCTTCTGTTGGCAAGGCTATTCCCGGAACTGAGCTGTTCCTGCTGTCTCCGGAAGGAAAGGCAGTGGAACACGGTGAGCCTGGGATATTATATGTTCGGGGGCCACATGTGATGGCTGGATACTGGAAACAGCCGGAAACAACAGCCCGTATGCTCAAAGACGGATTGTTACCTGGAGAACGTATTCTTTGCACCCATGACTGGTTTCATATGGATGATGAGGGCTTTCTCTATTTTGAAGGTCGTTCTGATGATATTATCAAGACCAGAGGAGAAAAAGTTAGCCCTCTGGAGGTGGAAAACGTGCTGCAGGAGATACCAGGAATTAAAGAAGCAGCAGTTATTGGTGTGACGGATGAAACTCTCGGGCAGGCAGTCAAGGCTTTTATCGTTGTCGAAGAAAGCATGACTTATAAAGAACGCCAACTTAAAAAAATGTGTCTGGCAAATCTGGAAAATTTCATGGTACCACAATCCATTGTGTGTCTTGCTGAAATGCCGAAAACTCAAAATGGCAAGATAGACAAGAAAAAGTTAATTAAAATTTGATTGTATTTGAAACTAAGTCATGTTTACACGGTGTATGAGTAACTTGGTGATAAAGTAAAAATAATATCTGATTACGTATGAAACTCAGCCAACTTCATATGGTGAAGACATAAGGAATTGGTAAAACAAAAAGAATTACAAGTGATCGTGGTGGTGTCATCCCCGCGGAGGCGGGGATCCAGTTTCGTAGCTGAGATCGGGGGTGGAGTCAACGCTTATCACCCGCTTACGCTGGAATGACTAACAAATTAGCTGAGCTCTATACGTAATCGAAATCAAAATGATGTAATATAAAATATGAATATTCAAAACGAGTTATGGAAGGAATTACTTCACAACTTAGTTCAGGAACTGGATATTCTACCTGACAAAGCGGAAGAAACACCCGAAACCACTTTGTCTGCCCTCTGGTGGAAAGCCTGTGGCAATCCACTTTCAGTTGTGGCTGCAAAGAACAATATCGATCTTCCCGAACTTTCATCCGGCCAGGAAAAAATATTGCGTGAATTGATTGATCGGCGACTGTCAGGTGTTCCCCTTGCACATCTTACCGGCAGACAACATTTTATGGGATTAGAGTTGTTGGCCAGTGCCGATGCTCTTGTGCCAAGAAAGGAAACAGAACTGTTAGCAGGTGAAGCATTAAATTTGCTGAAGAAAATGGCGACCGGAGAGGATCACCTTGTCTACATTGACGTATGCACAGGAGCAGGAAATTTGCCCGTGGCTCTTGCCTCACAGGTTCCTGGCGTTAAAGCTTTCGCTGCAGATCTTTCTGCTGATGCGGTACATCTAGCACAGGAAAATGTCGATTTCTTCGATCTTGGGAAACGTATTAAAGTACTGGAAGGAGATTTGCTGTCACCTTTTGAATCTGAAGAGTTTTTTGGAAAGGTTGATTTACTTACCTGTAACCCTCCATACATCTCAAGTGGGAAGGTTGCAGATATGCATAGTGAAATATCAGATCATGAGCCTGATTTAGCTTTTGATGGAGGACCTTTTGGTATTGCAATTCTGCGCAAACTGATAGGTGAGGCACCCAGGTATTTGAGATCCGGTGGCTGGCTGGCTTTTGAGGTTGGTCTTGGCCAGGGAGAAAAAATGATCAAACGAATGAAAAAAAAATATGATTATGAATTGGTTCGTCCGGTTCTGGATGAAAACCATGATATTCGTGCGATTCTCGCCCAGATGTAAAAAAGGGCATTTGGGGAGAAAGTAATGACAAATAAAGATGTTGAGAGGTTTTTGTGTCGCAAGTGTGTTTTACCTTCAACTTTTCCTGGAATTACGTTTAATGATGATAGTGTTTGTCATCATTGTCAGCGCTACAAAGGCAAGGATGCAACACTGGCGCGGCAGAAAAAATATGAGGATAAATTTTTAAAACTCATTGAATCCCAAAAGCAGAAACGTGATTACGATGTTATCGTAGCTTATAGCGGTGGAAAGGATAGTACCTATACAATTGATGTGTTTGTAAACCGCTACAACCTGAAAGTCTTAACAGTTACTTTTGACAATACCTTTATTTCCCCAACAGCCTTAAAAAATATTACCAGGGTTTGTGGCAATCTTGGTGTAGATAATCTTCTTGTTAAGCCAAACCCGACAATGCTGCGAAAGATTTTTAAAACAGCAGCCAGTCGAGAACTGTATTCAGCAAAAACTTTAGAGCGCGCAAGTACAATCTGTACGAGCTGTATATCATTTGTAAAAGGAATCACTTTGCGCACAGCTCTTGAAAAGAAAATACCATTTGTCGGCTATGGCTGGTCTCCCGGACAGGCTCCTGTACAGGCCTCGGTTATGAAGACAAATCCGGCTTTTATGAAGGAATCCCAGCAGGCGACATTGGGACCATTGCGGGAGATAGCAGGGGATGCTTTATTGCCATTTTTTGTAACCGATGAACAGTTTACCCAAAAAGAACTCTTTCCCTGGAATATCCATCCACTGGCATTTCTTGAATATGACGAAGATAAGATTGTTGAACGTATAAAAGAATTTGGCTGGGAACGACCCAATGACACGGATCCCAATTCATCAAATTGTACATTAAATGCTTTTGCCAACCAAGTACACCGTAAACGGTATGACTTTCATCCTTATGTCTGGGAAATCGCGAATATGGTTCGTACAGGAGTATTGACCAGGGAAGAAGGCATGGAGAAAATTGAACCCCCTGAAAACATGGAAATGGTGATTTATTCCGAGAAAGAACTTAGACTGATCTGATATTGTGAGTTCATCGTAGTGGGATCTACGGTTACTGCAAAATAAAGATGAATTCTTTAAAAGCAGCAGCAATTCTATTTCTGATTACGTATGAAACTCAGCCAGGCTCACATTGAGCATAGTAAGCTGTTGATAAGACACAAAAGCCAATGGGCTGTCATTCCCGCCTACGCGGGAATGACTTACAGAAATGGCTGAGCTTTATACGTAATCAGAATTTTATTAGATTATGCTTTGTAGATAACTAACTGAATAGTATAAAAGAATATGTGTAACATAACACTGACGTATAGTTTTTTGAAACTATATAAAATATGAAATTTAATCCACGATAATTGCAATGTATATAACAATGATAGGAACAGGCTACGTTGGTCTGGTGACAGGGGCTTGCCTGGCAGAATTTGGGCACCGCGTAACCTGTATGGATTTGGACGTGAAAAAAATTGATCGTTTACTCAATGGTGAAATTCCAATATATGAACCAGGACTTGATGCACTTGTCGCTAAAAATGTCAAAGATGAACGTCTGCAGTTTTCCTCAGATATGGCCGATTGTGTTCCTTCTGCCCAGGCAGTATTTATTGCTGTTGGAACACCATCTTCCCGCCGTGGAGATGGCTATGCAGATCTCAGCTATATCTATGCTGCAGCTAAAGATATTGCTGCCCACTTATCCGACTATACAGTAGTTGTTGATAAGAGCACTGTTCCTGTAGGTACAGCCAGGCAGGTACAACGTATCATAAAGGAAGAAAATCCAGATGCGGATTTTGATGTAGCTTCAAATCCGGAATTTTTGCGTGAGGGAGCCGCTATTTCCGATTTCATGCGGCCTGATCGTGTCGTGGTTGGCGTTGACTCTGACAAAGCCCGTAAGGTAATGCAGGAAGTTTATGATCCTCTCTATCTCATTTCAACACCTTTCGTTTTTACCGGATTAGAGTCGGCTGAACTTATCAAATATGCAGCAAACGCTTTCCTGGCAATGAAAATATCTTTTATTAATGAAATGGCTGCACTATGCGAAGAAGTTGGCGCAGATGTTGTTGATCTTGCAAAAGGCGTGGGACTTGATGGACGAATTGGTGGAAAATTCCTCCATCCAGGTCCTGGCTATGGTGGATCCTGTTTTCCTAAAGATACACTGGCACTTCTGCGAATTGCCCAGGAGCACGGAGTCAGCGCCCGTTCGGTTGAAGCGGCTGTTGAGATTAATTCTGCCCAGAAAGCCAGAATGGTAAAGAAAATTCGTGACGCCCTTGGTGGAAATGAAGCTGGGAAAACCATAGCTGCTTTAGGGCTTGCCTTTAAACCTGAGACCGATGATTTACGGGAATCGCCACCCCTTTCAATCTTGCCACCACTTGCCGAAAAAGGTGCAAAAATCAGAGCACATGACCCTCAGGCCATGCAGGAAGCAAAGGAAATGTATCCTGATTTTACCTATCTTGAGAATGCATACGAAGCATGTGAAGATGCTGATGCAGTTGTTCTTTTCACTGAATGGAATCAATATAGAGCCCTCGATTTAGCAGAGATAAAGGCAAAAATGAGAGGTACTGTTTTTGTGGATTTACGAAATGTGTATGCACCCAAACAAATTGTTGATGCCGGATTCGACTATTATGGCCTTGGCAGAAGATAGTAGATCACCACGGATCAGGTGTAGAGATTATGCAGGCGTGAGTCTATGAAAAAAACAATACTTCTCACTTTTGATGTGGAAGACTGGTTTCAGGTAGAAAACTTCAAAAACAATATTCCTTATTCAACGTGGGATGCCCGGGAGTTGCGAGTTGAAAAAAACACAATTGAATTATTAGATCTTCTGGAGAGCACGTCGGGATCAATAAAAGCCACATTTTTTGTTCTGGGATGGATTGCAGAGCGTTGTCCGGATCTGGTTCGGGAAATTCATAAAAGAGGTCATGAGGTGGCGTCTCATGGCTTTGCCCATCATCTTTGTTATAAGCAAACGTCTGAAGAATTGGGCCATGATCTGGTTAAAAGCAAAAAGCTTCTCGAAGATATCATTGGCGCCGAGGTTGCAGGGTATCGAGCGCCAAGTTTCTCAATTAATGATTCTGCCATAAAGATTATCCGTAACGTCGGGTTTCTATACGATTCCAGTTATAATTCCTATGAGGGACATGGACGGTATGGCTCATTGACACTTTCGGACACTGCGAAGCCTGACCATCCGATATACGCTTTATCACCAGATTTTTTTGAAATTCCGGTAAGTAATTTACGGTTTGGCGGGAAAATTATCCCCTGGGGTGGTGGGGGGTACTTTAGATTGTTGCCAACCATGCTCCATCAGGCAGGAGTCCGGCAGGTTCTTAAAGAAAAAAATTGCTACACTTTTTATATGCATCCCTGGGAAATCGATCCCGGGCAGCCAAAGGTGCGTGAAGCAGCATCATTTTTTAAATTTAGGCATTATGTGAATATAAGAAAAGCAAAGGATAAATTTGGAAATTTCCTGGCGGCGAATGCTGAACATTCATTCTTATCTTGTCGGGAATTTATTAGAGACTATCAGAGTCATGATTATGCAGATGAGATTGTGTGAGAGTTAACTTTGCATAAAAACAGGATTATTACATGTTGAAAATAATGTCTATTGCCGGAGCCCGGCCAAACTTTATGAAATTGGCTTCCATTGTCAGAGCTGTTGAGAAACATAATGATGACAATGAAAAGACACCTGTTAAACATATAATTGTCCATACGGGGCAGCATTATGATCAGAAAATGTCCGATTCATTTTTTATTGATCTGGGCATTCCACAACCGGATATTAATCTGGAAGTTGGTTCCGGAAGCCATGCCAGCCAAACTGCTGAGATCATGAAGCGGTTTGAGCCTGTCCTGCTCGATCAATGTCCGGATGTGCTGTTGGTGGTTGGTGATGTTAATTCTACCATAGCCTGCACCCTGGTAGCGTCGAAAATTGAGTATCCTGCAGATCAAAAAAGAAAACGTCCGATAATTGTACATGTTGAGGCAGGGTTACGATCCTTTGATCGGGACATGCCGGAAGAGGTGAATCGCATTCTAACAGATACCATCAGCGATCTTCTTTTCACCACTGAAGAATCATGCCTCTCTCAACTGCAAAGTGAGGGAGTGGCGCTTGAACAAGTGCATTTTGTTGGCAATGTAATGATTGATACTTTGATGCAGCATGTTGAGAAGGCAGAGCGTTCAATTATTAAAGAGGATCTGGGCCTGGATAATCCTTATGTCCTTGTTACTCTGCACCGTCCTTCCAATGTGGATAGACAAGAGACCTTGCAACCTATAATTGAATGCCTTATGCAGATAACCCAACAACAACATATTGTTTTTCCAGTTCATCCCCGTACTAAAAGCAGTTTGGAAAAGTTTGGTTTGTTTCAGATCCTGGAGAAAAATCCGGCTATTACCTTGGCCGACCCACTAGGCTATTTAGATTTTTTGAAACTCATTAAAGATGCCAAAGTTGTGATAACAGATTCCGGCGGGATTCAGGAAGAGACCACGGTACTCAAGGTTCCGTGTGTAACCCTGAGGGAGAACACCGAGCGACCTGTTACAGTAAATATTGGTACGAATTATCTCATTGGAACTGATCCTGCCCGTATAGTGAAAACAGTTTCTGAAATCTTGCAGGGTAATGGTAAGAAAGGTGAAATTCCACCTCTCTGGGATGGTCATGCTGGAGAAAGAATTGTTGAAATCCTCCTATCCTGTGCTTCATAACAGGAACACAAAGACAACAGGAATCCAGTGGAGAATGAATCTGAAAAAATTAAAGTGAGAATTGTCACAGCACAGGATAGACATGCTTGGCATGATTACGTTGACAGGTGTCCGGATGCTACTCCCTACTGCAGTATGGCTTGGAAGGACGCAGTTGAACAAGCCTATGGTCATAGGCCCTGTTATCTTTTGGCTGAAGAAGGCGGTGTAATAACAGGTATCTTGCCATTGTTTATTTTTAATATCCCGTTTTCGGGAAGTTCCCTTGTCTCCCTTCCTTTTTGTGATATTGGAGATATTCTTGCTGACAATGAGAAAACCCGAAAAGCCCTGCTAAGAGAAACCATTATTCTTGCAGAGAAGCATAAAGTTAAAAAAATAATTATTCGGAGTTGTCAGGAACATTTGATTGAAAATGATATTTTCGATTGCCATTGCAACGTGGAAACCGGGAAGGTCAGGATGCTTTTGCAGTTGCCAGGATCCACCAAAGAACTCTGGGATGGTTTTAAGTCAAAGTTACGAAGTCAGGTTCGAAAGGCAGAAAAAAATGGTTTGATATTCAGATGGGGAGGACTGGAAGATCTTAGTGATTTCTATGACGTCTTCAGTCGTAACATGCATGCTCTGGGTTCTCCAGTTCACAGCAAGACATGGATTGAAAGAGTACTTGTTAATTATGATAAAAATGCTCGCATGGGTTTGGTATTCAAAGATGAGCAGCCAATCGGTTGCGGTATTATTCTCTGCACAGAATCTATGGTGAGTATCCCATGGGCCTCGACCCTCCGTGATTATAATCGTTTGTCCCCAAACATGATGCTTTACTGGAATTTTCTTCAATATGCTGCAGATAATGGTAAGAAAGTCTTTGATTTTGGACGATCTACCCTTAATGAAGGGACATACAGGTTCAAAAAACAATGGGGCGCTAAGCCTGAGCAACTTTTCTGGTACTGTTTAAACTCAGTGCACTCACAGAAAAAATCTTCTTCTAACAATAATAGAGCACATCTTGAGCAGCTTTGGCAAAAGATGCCTTTGTCGCTGGCTAATGTTATCGGGCCAAAGGTGAGAAAGTATATCAGTCTGTAACAGGAAATAGCCAAGTTTTTCATAAGTGAAAAAAATAGAGCTTTAATGGTATGGGGCGGATTGTTAGCAGATGAGCTGAAAAAAAGAATTCCATTTTTGTTCGATATTAATTCAGAGGTGGAAGCCCAGATCTCTGAATAAAACCTGGTTTTTGCACTCGCACTAGTGACAAACCATCTTATTATGCTTTCTACAGATATTATACAGAGACTGAGTGAGGCGGCTGAGTTCCCTACGTAATCTGAAAAAGCTTTAAGCCTGAGGACACTGAATGCAGATTTCAGCCATTATTTTAACCTGGAATTCACAGCACCATATTCAAAAATGTCTAACTTCCTTACTGGCTTCTTTGGGCAGCGAATTTAAGAGTTATGAAATATTCGTTATTGATAATGGTTCGGAAGATGAAAGTAAAAGAATTATAGAGGAGTTTGCCGGCATTCATCCAAAGGTAATTAAACCCTTATTTCTTGACACTAACAAAGGAACAACATATTCCAGAAATTTGGCAATTAAACAGGCAACAGGAGATTTTATTGCAATTCTTGATAGTGATGTAGTGATTCCGGGAAACAAAAGGATATTCGGAAATTTGCTTGATAGCTTAAATGATTCGTCACAGGTTGGTATGGTTGTGCCTAGGCTGGTGTATGGAAATGGTGATTTTCAAAAATCAACCGATGATTTTCCCACTCTTTTTTCGAAATTCCGGAGATATTTTCTGTTGAAAACTATTGAACAGGATGAAGGAAGGTCCACTGATTTTGATAATCGGCTTGTAGACTATGCAATCTCAGCCTTTTGGTTATTAAAAAAAGAATTGATAACCAATATTGGTCTCTTGGATGAAAAAATTTTCTACGCACCGGAGGATGTAGATTACTGTCTACGGATATGGAAAGGTGGATACAAAATTATTTATGTGCCTTCTTGTGAAGTTGTGCATGATGCACAGGAAATATCAAGAGGATTTCGATTGAACAAGGCTTTTAGGGCACATCTAAAAGGACTCTTTTATTATTTTTTTAAACACCGATATTGGTGTAATAAGCCGAGGTTTTTATGAAGAGTTTATTGATGTTTGGATTAATTCTATGCCTTATGAGTGAAGTATGTCTTGCTGGAAATAACATGAACTATTCCAATGTCGAGGATATTCCACCAGAGAAATGGCTGGAACTGAATAAAAAGAAAATATATTTCGGGCACCAGTCTGTGGGTTTCAACATCATTGATGGAATAGAACTTGTGATGAAAGAGCATCCAGTTATCCAGCTAAATATTATCGAGGGTAGAAAATTTGATGGCCCGGAAGGAGCTTTTGTTCATTCCAGAGTTGGAAAAAATAGAGACCCGGAATCAAAAATAATTGATTTTACAAATGTGATTGATAAAGAACTGGGGCAAACTCCTGATGCCGCTGCTTTGAAGTTCTGTTACGTTGATGCTTATGACAAAATCAATGTTAATAACATATTTTTAAAATATAAAGATGCCACAGAAAAATTAAAGAAAGACAATACAGGATTAACAATTATTCATTTTACCATGCCTCTTCATACTCAGAAGATTACATGGAAGACAAAAGTTAAATTGTTGGCAGGAAGAGATGCCTGGGAATTTCATGACAATATTAAGCGTAATGAATTCAATAAATTGTTATTAGCAGAATATAAAGGAAAAGAACCTGTTTTTGATATCGCACGTTTTGAAGCAACTACACCTGATGGAAGCACCATTGGATTTCAGTATAAAGGAGAAGAATACTTTGCTGTCAATCCGGAATATTCAGAAGATGGTGGACATTTAAACGTCATTGGTCGTAAAAGAATAGCAGAGAATTTTTTGTTATTTCTTATTAATGAACTGCTCTAGTGATTTTTGTTGTAGTAGTGGGTAAAATATCAACCCCGCCTACAATCTTTTATCGTGTTAGGAGGTTGTTTTGAAAGGTCGACAAGGCATCAAACCAGGAAATTTTTCGGTGAATTATAATAATTAGGAGTCGATAAAATTGTTTGAGAAAACAAAAATGTATAGGTTTTTGTCTTGGTTAAAAGGAGAGTATCAAAGACATCAAGAACGACAAGTTAATGAAAGTAATTTTCGATATTTCGGGAAGAATGCAAGTGTATCTTCACGAGTACAGATTAACAAGCCAGAAAGAGTTATATTAAAGGAGGGAGCGCGTATACAACCTGGGGTGATCATCAACTCTATGGGAGGGTTGTATGTGGGGCGTTATAGCGGGATTGGTTATAATTGCGTGATTTTCACCGTTGATCACCGTTATCGTAAGGCAGATGCCATACCATTTGATAACCATGTATTTTTAAAACCGGTGATTATTCGGGATTTTGTTTGGATCGGAACAAATGTAAAAATTATGCCAGGGGTCGAAATTGGTGAGGGGGCAATTGTTGGAATGGGTGCAGTTGTGACTAGAAGCGTGGAATCTTGTAGTATTGTTATTGGAAATCCAGCAAAAATTGTCGGATTCCGAAACAAAGAACAATTTGAGGAGTTGAAAGCTAAAGGTGATTTCTCTTTGGTTAACTTTCATGGTGTTTATGAAGAAATTTTATTTCCTCTATCAAAAAGACGCTTTCCGAAAGAATGTGAGGAACTAGGTCTGTAGGGTGGAATATAATCAATCATGAATTTAGCAGATAAAACAATCATAAATATCCTCGCGAAATCAGGTGAAGCTGTTTTGCTGCTGATCTCCAGCATTGTAATGGTCAGGTATCTGAATAAGGAGGAATATGGAACATTTTTGCAGATTATGCTGATAATGAATACTGCAGTTATGTTTGCTTATTTTGGGATACCGCAGAGTATTTTTTATTTTTTACATAAAACAGACAACAAGGCATCATTTGTTCTTCGAAACATCGTGATTGCATGCATTCTTGGAGGAGGGGCTGCACTGGCAGTCTTTTTTCTAAATGATTCTCTTGGGCAGTGGCTCAATAATCCTTTGCTCCATGAGTACAAGTATGTAGTTGTGGCACTTGTTTTTTTACGTGGTCCTGTGATCATGCGTGACCCTCTGCTTATTTCACAGGGTAATCTTCTTTTGAACTCTGTTGCTTCTATAGTAAGCAATACTCTATTTTATGTCCCTATGATTGTTGCCGCCTTTTTTTCAGCGGGGATAGCTGTTCTTTTCAATGTTCTTTTGATTGCTTCAGTAGTTGATTTGTTGAGCTTTTTTGTGTTGATGGGCTGGTTTGTCAAACATGTTAATAAAGACGATCATGTGACTACTGATACTAGGCATGTAGGATTACTCGAACAGCTACGTTATGCTTTCCCCATTGGCATTTCCAGCTATATTGGGATTGTAGGTCGGCAGATTGACCAGTATATAGTTTCTGTATTTTTTACCCCCCAGAGTTTTGCAGTGTATTCAAGAGGTGCCATGCGGGTTCCTGTTCTTTCTACCATACAATTCACTGTTAATGATATAATGATGCCCTATTACGTAAAGGACTACCGTGATGGCAAAATCAAAAGCTTGTTGTCACGGTATCATCTTTGTGTTGAAAAAGTGGCAAAAATTAATTTTCCTGTTTTCGTTTTTCTTTTTTTTGCTTCCCCATCATTGATTTCATTGCTCTATACGGAGCAATATCTGGGAGCTGTTCCAGTCTTTCGTGCATATCTTTTTCTACTTATTATAAATATAACAACCTTTGGTATTATTCCAAGAGCTTCCGGAAAGACTAAGAGCATATTTTATGCGTCATTGATAAACGTCGTTGCAAACATCATATTAAGCTGTTTGCTGGTCCCTGTATTTGGTGCTGTTGGGGCAGCTATTGCGACTATCCTTTGTGCGATTCTCAGTGGATATTATTATTTGATTATGTCATGCAGAATTCTGGCAATTGAGATGCGCCAGATATTTCCCTGGAATTTCTTGGCCAGATATTTGTGTATTTCATTAATCGCCGGGATACCGATTTTCATTATTGATTATATTACTCAACTGGTAGGTCTTCATCTGCTATTGACTCTCAGTCTAGAAGGGATTGTGTATAGTTTAGGGTTTGTTGTATTGGTCATGAGGTTTGATTTTCTGACAGCCGATGATTTGAACACATTGAATAGATGGTTAAAAATTAATACAGAAAAATGGTTTCGACGCGTGGCCTTCATGAAATGAGTTCTCAGTCAGCGCAGTTCACAATACGGATCCTTCAATGTCAATTAAAGCATCGCAAACGACAAAGTGTTTGCATGAAAAATGCTAACCAATAACTTAAAAGGAAGGGTTGTATTTAATAATATTGCTGTCCGGTTATAGTTAGCTGAAATCAAAAAGTATTTTTTGCGGATTGTCTGCTCTTTGTTTTATTAATGGTGGATCAAACAATTCCCACAAATCTTCTTTACAGAATCCATTCCGAGGTGATAAAGCCTACCAGCTTGGATTTGCAGAGAGTCTGTAATATCCCGAAGACTTGCTCTGCCTGTTATTTGTGCAAACATCATAGCCGTGATCTGACTCCATCGACTCAAGGTGCGATACTTTCGTTGAGGTCGAAATTGCCCGTTTTTGAGCTTTTAAAAATCATGTCGATCAATAAGATTTAGCAATTGATTAAGTATCGTATTACTATGGCTTATGTCATGAATCTCCTTTTATGTTAGCTTGTTAGGGATGACAATACTATACACCAAAGTAGCTCTTCAGGCCGTATCTATTTCCTTAACCGGACAGCGGTGATTTAATATGAATTTGAATAAAATTTTTAGTATTGTATTGCTTGCTCTGATTGTATCAGTGTCGTTTTCATTTATATTGTTAAAAAAAATTATCGATTATAAAGAAACCAATCCTCCTGTTACTTCTCCAGGCAAAGAAGATTGTAATATTCAAGGGCTTGTTTTTCACTGGCAGTTCGATGAAATACAAGAAGGTTTTACTCCAGATTCAAGTGTTAATAGTTTTGATGGGAAGGTCATGTATTTTTTTAATAATAAATATCTGTCAGATATTGTGTATGGAAAACCCAAAATAACAGAAGGAAAAAAAGGAAAAGCATTGCAGTTTAATGGAAAACAGTGGGTCTCAGCAGGTAATAGGAGTTGCTATAATGTTGAACAATTTACAATAAGTTTGTGGATTTTGCAGGAAAATGACAACATTTATATTCCTACTATTATGGCAAAAAGTTCCTAGTCTGGGGGAAATAACGGTTGGTGGTTATGCACGACGCCTGAAACCAGATTGCTTGAAATGGGGATTGCATGGGGAAATGGTCTTATTCATGCTAAATCAGGTTATCATCTTCCGCTAAATGAGTGGCATCATGTTGCAGTTTCTGTAGATAACATTAATCATGAGATTCAATTTTATGTGGATGGGACACCATTCGGTGCAAAACAAACAAATGTACACGAGTGGTCAATTAATTGGAATCTCGATTTGTTTGTTGCCGGGTATGATGGCTCTGGAAGGTGGTCATGGCCAGGAAAACTTGATGATGTCAAGTTCTATACCGGAATACTTTTAGCAGATGAAATTTCCTCGATTTATTCTGAGCATTAATATAACGCAAAGGATTTGTTCGAGAATAGAAAGATGGTCCAAATTTTGGTCGTATAGAAAGAGTGAACATAAAAATTAAGTTTATAGTTCAAAATACGAAATCTTCAAGGTCAACTAATTAGAGATTTCGGGCATAATAATCTCATGCACAGCGAGTTACGCCATTTGAAACAGAAAATGTTTTTGATCGTTTCCATAGACACAGAAGAGGACATGCCCAATTGGCGTCCCCAAAAGACAACTACAACGAATAATATTCTCTGCTTGCCACGTTTGCAGAAGCTCTTTCGAAAGTATTCTATTGCACCCACTTACCTGGTTAATCAACCTGTTCTTGAAAATGATGCATCAGTCAACGTTATCCGGCAACTGGCGCAAGACGAAAAGTGTGAGATAGGAGCCCATCTTCATTCCTGGAACACTCCACCATTATCTGAGGAGGAAGAACAGGGGCAAGCTACCTATTTGAGCAACCAATCGCTTGCCAGAAAGAAAGAAAAACTAAAAAACTTTACCAAGGTGTTTCAACAGAAATTAGGTTTTTTACCCACGAGTTATCGGGCTGGGAGGTATGGATTCTGCAGTCAGAGCGCAATGATATTGTCTGAGCTTGGGTACACAATCGACTCAAGTATAGCGCCGTTGATGGACTTTGGAGCTGATAATGGGCCGAATTTTCGTGGACATACTTTACAGCCATTTTGGCTTAAAACACAATGTCACCGGAAACTTCTGGAGCTGCCGGTGACTATTGATTTGGTACACCGTTTTCCTACGCAATTTCCCGAATTATACTTTCAAATACCGGATTGGACAAAAATAAAAGGTGTTTTTCATCGTCTGAATTTTGCGCGCCTGCTCTGGCTACGGCCCACGACTTACACCGTGCAGGAAATGAAACAGCTGGCAGATCATGTGCTGACCCGGCTGCAGATACCAGTTATAAATATTATGTTTCATTCCAGTGAAATCTGCCCGGGAGCTTCTCCCTACAACACAACAGAACAGGATGTAAAAGAATTTTTTGTTCGTCTGGAAACTATTTTCAGCTATCTCATGCCCCAAAAGAAATTACACAGCGTCACTTTGTCGGAGTTCGCATCCCTTTGTGCGCAGGACGAGGGACTGGATATCTTTGGCAAAAAATTATTGTACAGAGAATTGTGAAGCTGTCAGGGGAATTATGACGATGGATTCCGGGAAACGATATCTTGTTGTGCCTGATTTACTTAAGGGCTTGGTAATATTATGGATTGTGATGTTCCATGTGTATAAGGACTTTCCCGATGTCTTTTGTTCCTCTCTTCATTGGTTGACCAACCTGCAGTGCCGAATCATAATGCATGGCGCCCTTGGAGTGGATATCTTTATTATTCTTTCAGGGTATCTGCTTGCAACATCACGTCTGCGCAACCCACAAGTCCATTGGTTTTCTTTTCTTAGAAAACGTATCTGGCGTATATTCCCTTTATACTGGTTCGCCCTTGCGGCAATTCTGACCCTTGAAACTGTCATAGGTAGTTCCGAAGAGAGTCTGAACCTACCTTCTGTTTTGTATCACCTGGCGGGTTTGCATGGATTCACATCGTATATATTTGATCTACAGGGAGCCTGGTGGTTTGTGACCCTCATTCTTCAATTGTATCTTTTGTTCCCTGTTATCTGGTATCTCAGTGAAAAGCTACCCTTGTATGTGCTCCTGATCCTGGCAGCATGCTGTACAGTTTCAGCCCGATTCATCCCTTTTGCCAATCTGGATGGAAATTACAGTGTATTTGCTTTTTTGCCCGATTTTGTTTTTGGCCTTGTTATGGCCAGAAAGCTTTCTCCGAATTTACAGTGCAGTTTTTCTTTTACAGGGGGATTGTATTGTATTGTCGCGATGATCGCTCTGATTATCGGTATTTACAATGATTCTGTTATGGTGTTTAAGTATGGCTGGGGACTGTTTAGACCCTTTGTTTCATCAGGTCTGTTTTTGACTTTGTGTTGTCTCTGCCATCATGGAATTATCCGAATACCGGCAGTGACATACCCTCTGTCAAAATATGGCAGGCATTCATACGCTATTTACCTGTTTCACAGGCCATTAATTTATAAGTGGGTTACGCTGTCGCTTCCTGTATTACCACCAGTGCTGGTGTCGTTTGTTTTTGTTGCAGCAATGTTGCCAATGGGAATGCTCATCGAAGTCGGGGAATCGAGATTGTTGAAAAGATTCAATAATTAGATAGGGGAGAAGGAAAATGAAAAATTTGCTAAGTATTTTTTTAATGACCTTAATGTTTTCTTTTGGCGCTGTTGCTGTGGAGGCGACCTTGCTGCCTTCAGCACAGTCTGGTGTAATCTTTGATGATGTAACCAATAAATATTGGCTGACGGATTTGAATTTTTTTGCAGAAATGACCTATACTGAACAGATACAATCGATTAATGGTCGTAATGATCTCGGTATAAACTGGCATATGGCATCTGCTGATGAAATGGGAGATCTCTGGTTTGGAAACGGGGAATCGTTTCTTGATATGTTCCAGGGACCAGGGCTATACTCAGGCCGAATTGATTCTGAGACTGATTCTGCATTTGGAGGTGATTGGGCAGATCCATGGAAAGATAGTGATACAAACGGAGTAGACCCTGCCCATACGGTGGCTATGTTTGGTTGGGACGGTTTTATGCTTGCCGGTGATTCAGGATTTAATTTTTTTGCTTATGATGATCTTAGCCACCATGGTCTGGGGGCATGGGTTGTCTCCGATGGCCCTGTTCCGGTACCGGAACCTGCAACGCTTCTATTATTTACCCTGGGTATAATGGGAATAAACCTGAGTGAAAAGAAAACCATTAATGTGGCCCACTGATCTATAGAGCTGACTATTCAGGAGAAGATATTTTGGATAAACTGACTGTCAAACCCTATGAATTTGACCGGAATGATGAAGTTCTATCCCTGTTGCATCGGGTTTTTAATCCATGGGATGGTGATGCGTCATATTTTTCCTGGAAATACGAAGAACTCAATGTGGCTGACTGCCCGTTTCCCCGGGGCTGGATTATTGAACAGGATGGAAAAATTGTAGCGTTCAATGGTTACTTACCCCGAAAAATAAAGGTCGGTGAGAGAACTGTATGGGCTCTGCAGTCGTTTGATACGGTCACCGATCCTGATTGCCGTGGAAGGGGCCTGTTTGGTCAACTGCAGCAACTGATTTATCAGGAAGTGAAAAAGGCGGGTATTCCCTGGTTGTATGGTTGGACTTCCGAGATCGGTTTTAAGGTTTTTACAAAAAAAGTCGGATGGACCATATGGGGGAAACAACGATTTCGGATGAGAGTGCTTGATCCAGCCTGGTTTCTTCAACCTAAACTGAAAAGCATGCTGCTAGCAAAAATTGCATCTCCTCTAATGAATTTACGGTTTCGTTCAACACCGCCCGATCCAAAATGGCAGGGCAGGGTTTGCGGAGAAACAGAGTTTCCTGATGGAACAGAGGAATTGTTCGAAAAATGGGCAACAAAATTTGATCTTATAGCAATTAGAGACCGAGAGTACCTTAACTGGCGGATGATAAATCCTCTTACGAAACAACGTCTTATTTGTGCATACGAGGATAATCAACTTGTTGGCTATCTTGTCCATAATCTCACTGATAGTGATGAAATTGACATTTTAGATTGTATCTGGATAAATCAAAATGGCTTATTGGCTCTTCTTGCTGAAGTGGAAAAGTTTGCCAGAGATAAAAAGCATAAGCTCATTCGTTTCCGGGTCAGTGATGACCAGGAGGATGCCTTCTCTTTTCAACAAGCCGGATATTTCATAAGTCGTACCGAGTTTCTCATGCTGGGGCATTGCGTAGATTGTGATACTTCCTTGCGTGAATTGCTTTGGCGGGAGGATAAAGCTGTGTACTGGAGTTATTTTGACAGAAATGAATGATAAGCCGCGTGTTCTGTTGCTGGCCTATTATTTTCCTCCGGATTCCAGCAGTGGTGCTTTGCGGCCGCTTTTTTTTGCGAATCATCTTCAGGAAATGGGTGTTCAGGTGACAGTTCTCACAGCTTGTGAAAATGACTTTTTACCAGAGCAGCCAACGGATAACGAACTGAGTTCCCGTGTGCATAAAGATGTGAAGGTTATTCGGGCAAAAGTGAGACGACCCAGAGAGTTTGTTCTTTCATTTCGGGACAAATGGAGAGAAAAAAAGAAAAACTGGGAAGCTGATAACCAGATTAAAAATGATGTTTCCAGTAATCAATCGAGTGAAAAAACGTCGTTTGGACAAAATGTAAAAGATCTGATAACTGATTTACTGGCAAGCCCTGACCCTCATGTTGGTTGGATTTGGGATGCTGTCAGGCAGGGAAAGGAGATTGTCAAAAAGGATGAAAGCACCGTCGTCCTGGCCACGGGGAGTCCGTGGAGTTGCCTGATTGCCGGAGTATTGCTCCGTAGAAGTAAGAAAATTCCCCTTGTTCTTGATTTTCGTGACCCCTGGGTCGCTAACCCCGGATTCATCCAACGGGGCCGGGTGGCAGCTTTTCTGGAAAAGCTTATGGAGCGTTATGTTATTGCACGAACCGATGTGATAATTGCCAATACTCAAGAATTACGGAAAAACTTTCTCCAGCGTTTTTCTTTTCTACGGTCGGAAAACGTTCATGCACTTTCCAATGGCTTTGAAGATTATCTTCCTGCAGATTCTCCCATGAACACATGCTTTACCCTTGTCCATGCCGGTGCTTTATATTTCTCAAGAACGCCGGTACCGCTACTGGAGGCATTATATGATCTTCTGCTGGAGGAAAAAATACCAGATAATCGTATTCGTGTGGTTTTGGTGGGTGGTATATCTGTTGCTGATGAAAAAATGCAGACATTGCTCCTGACCACACAGCTGAAGAAAACAGTGCAAATCATCCCTCGTTTACCCTATAACGATGCCATGGAATATCAACTCAATGCTGATGCTTTGTTGCTTGTGCAACCAGGATTTCCTTTGCAGGTACCAAGAAAATTGTATGAATATATGGCAATGAGACGTCCGGTCCTGGCGCTGACCGAAGAGGATGGTGCCACTGCACGGATCGTGCGTGAGTGCCGGATGGGCAAGGTCGTCGGCAATAATGCAAAAGCTATAAAACCGGTATTGCTCGAAATGTATAAGGCATGGGAGGATAACCCTGAAAATATTCTGTCAAGCAGTCCTGTCTCCAAGTATAAAAATAATAAACTGACAGAAAAACTTTTTAAAATTTTATCTGATTACGTATGAAACTCAGCCAACTTCATATGGTGAAGACATAAGGAATTGGTAAAACAAAAGAATTACAAGTGATCGTGGTGGTGTCAT
>DQTH01000001.1 GCA_015662865.1 Desulfocapsa sulfexigens | reverse complement strand
CTTGGATTTGTACAATTGGCCCTTTTGGTAAAAATATTGGCTAAATTTACGGACTGGCTCATGCCGGTAAAATCCATTCAGCTTGTAGCTGGATGACTTATTGAGGAAGCTCTAATTATTCCTCAACAAATAGCTTAATAATTACCTCTTTCCCCTTGCTGACAAACTGTCTGTACCCGGTCTTGGACTCATCCAGCATCCGTTTGGAAGCCTTTACCGAATCCGTATCCTGGTATTTGTCTGAAAGATATATTATTTCTTCAATTCCGGACTGAATAATCACTTTGGTGCACTCATTACAGGGAAAGAGTCCCACATAAATTCTGCAATCTTTCAGGTTATGGGCTGTGGAATTCAGAACAGCATTGAGTTCAGCATGGCACACATACGGATATTTTGTATCAAGATAACTGCCTTCGCGTGCCCAGGGAAGTCTGTCATCTGAACATCCCCAGGGAAATCCGTTATAGCCGACTCCCACAATTTTATTATCCTTGTTTGCAACGCAGGCACCAACCTGTGTGTTCGGATCCTTGCTCCTTTGCGCAGACAGAAGGGCAACCCCCATAAAATATTCATCCCAGCTGAGGTAATCTGTTCTTTTTTGTGTCTTTGTGGTCATGAATGGCTCCTACATATAGGGAATCCAGGTGCGAATGATGCGCTGTAAGGTCTGACTGTTTTGCAGTTCAGTCAAGAACATGTTTGCCTGGTTAAGTAATTCCGTATCTTCTTTACGGATTCCCCATGCGAAGAATTCCTCAGTGGCAAGTGTCAGGATCGGTGCAAGCTTATTATTTTCGTTAATGGCTGCATAATAGCAGACCATGGGGGCATCATAAACAAAGGCGTCAATTTCTTTATTGATCAGGGCCTGAACAGCATCAACAGAGGTAGAGAAATTTTTTACTTTTGCACCATTTATGGTTTTGGTTATGAAAAGGTCACCGGTGGTATTTTTTACGGTGCCGATGACATGACTTGAATGCATGAGGCTGTAGATACCTGTTGAAAAGAGTGGTTTGTCCCTTAGTCTGACCAGTAAGATCTGGCCTGAGCGAAGATAGGGGTTGGCAAAGGCAACTCGGTATCGTCTCGCATCCGTAATAGACATTCCGGACATGATGATGTCGATTTCGTTATTTTCCAGAGCATCAATCTGATCCTTCCAGTCTATTTCTATGAATTGAACTTTCCTTCCTGTGTATTTGCCGAGTTTGCCAGCAAGATCAGCTTCAAGACCTGTAATTGAATTGTTTTTCTTGTAGATCAGTGGTGGTGCATTGGTGGAAACACCCACACGTAGAATAGAGGGATCAGGGGCAACCTTGAGCTTTTTGGTTTTATTTACCGGAGCACCGCAGGCTGACAGAAGGAAGATCAGTATGATCGCATACAGGAAGCTTAAAAATCGAAGATTATTTTTTGTCATGATGAACATATTAAGAATTGTTTGTTTTTTTTCTGCGGCGTCGCCAGTTGGTCGCTCCAGTGACCTTATCCACGAATTTTTTAATGGTTTCAAAGTAGAGTCTGCCCCCGGTTAAAATCATGGTATTGTGCGAGGCACCTGGAATGACAATAAATTCTTTACTTCGTGCTCCACTGTGTGACTGGAGCTTTTCTGCTTCATCCGCAGCGATTATTTCATCCCGTGCGCCATGAAAAATGAAAGTGGCAATGGTCACTGATTCAATTTTCTTCAGATTGTTAAAGCCGTCTTCTTCAGTAAGATTTTTATTGTCATTATCAAACCCCAGTGTTTTAGCAAGAGGAATGGTGCCACCAATACCACTCTCAATAATAAGTCCCTTTATGTCAGTTTCATGGCGAGTGGCAAGATCGATGGCAACAACTGAACCGAGAGATCGACCCATGAGAAAGAGAGCACCACTGAAATTATTAAATTTGAGCCAGTTTTGAGTTTCCTGCAGTAGGATTTCAGCATCGGCAAGCATTGATGTGACAGTGGGACTGCCATTGCTCCAGCCGTAGCCACGATAATCAGTAACCAGTAGATTCATTCCAGCATGATTGTAGAGCGGTCCTATGTCATCGTAGTCTGCAATTGTCTCCCCATTACCATGAAAATAAAGGATATTTGGACTTTCAGGGTTGTTGATATAAAACCTGCAGCCAATGGTTACACCGGGCTCTGTTTCAATCTCAATATCCACAGCACCTTTGGGAAGTGGTGTCGCCTCACAGCTGTTTGGATGAAAAATGTAGGAGAGAATGTCAGGTTGATCTAGTGTCGAGTATTTTTTCATAAAATTGTACGAGAAAGAAAAAGATAGTCTTCGAATATGATTAATGGCTTTACTGGCGTGAAGCCAGGCAATGTTTATGGTTGCCAGGCAACTATAAGGAATTTTGTTGAAAAAATCCAGTCCGGAGCTGTGGAGTAACTATTGCTCTTTCTCAGATGTATAGACTTTCTTTTTTCCACAAGGCTAAGCAGTTGTTTGTGAGGTGAATTTTCATATGAATACGATTTGATAGAATAAGGTTCGAAAAGAATCAGGCTACACCACCATCGGGCCTCATGAATTCAGGATATGGTTATGAATCATCGTTGCAAAGCCGTTTTAATGGCCTTACTCAGCCCGTCCAGGTCGATGGGTTTAGAAACTGCAGCACTGAAACCATATTTACTATAATTTGCC
Source organism: Desulfocapsa sulfexigens (assembly GCA_015662865.1). Taxonomy (GTDB): domain Bacteria; phylum Desulfobacterota; class Desulfobulbia; order Desulfobulbales; family Desulfocapsaceae; genus Desulfocapsa; species Desulfocapsa sulfexigens_B. The sequence continues at coordinate 24,487 of DQTH01000001.1, read as the reverse complement.
ATTACCGGATCGTTTGAGTAGCCACTGGCAACAATGAGTGTGACCTGTGGGTCAATCTGAAGGAGTTGTCTGGCTGCCTGTCGTCCCCCCATACCACCGGGAATGGTGAGGTCCATAATCACGATATCAACAGGAGTCCTACGCTCCTTCAGTTCCTTATACAACCTGATTGCCTGTTCACCATCGGAAACTGAGATTGGTTCATGTTCCAGGGCTTTAAGTTGTAATGTAACAGTATCCCGAACCATTTTATCGTCATCCATGATCATTATTCTGGCAGATGGCAGTTTTTCCACAAGTTCTGCTGTATCAGGAATGTTGTGTACGGTTGAAGTCACTGCAGGGAGATACAGGGTAAATGTCGTCCCCTTGTCTCTGACAGAGTCCACGGTGATGGATCCCTGATGCTTACTGATGATGGAATTACAGATTGCCAGACCCAAGCCGTTGCCTTCCTCCTTAGTTGAAAAATATGGATCAAATATTTTGTCTAAGTTTTCTTTGGCGACCCCGAGGCCAGTGTCCTTAATGGTAATCCGGACATATTTTTTATCATGTGTACCCAGGAGTACTTCACCTGAATTATTTCGAATGTTGGTGCAATGAATTGTTATTGCACCTCCGTCAGGCATGGCATGTTTGGCGTTTATTATTATATTTTGAATGACCTGGCTGATTTGGCCGCTGTCCACAGTAACCATCCACAGGTCATCAGGAAAATGATACCTGCAGGCAACCTTACTCCCATGGAGCACAAAATCAGCAGATTCAGTGATGAGTTCAGGCAGAGACGTCGAGTCCCTTACCGGATCGCCTCCCTTGGAAAAGGTGAGTAGCTGGTTGGTCAGTTTTGTGGCTCTTTTAACTGCTTTTTGAGCCTCTTTGAGTAATGATGATGCAGTTGTGTCTTTATCCGCTATTTGGAAACTGGCCATTTCAATGTTCCCAATAATCGCGGACATGATATTGTTGAAGTCATGGGCAATTCCACCGGCAAGCACACCGACGGATTCCAGTTTCTGTATTTTAAGAAGTTGATCTGCAGCCCTGAATTTTTCCTCCTCAGCCTTCTTACGATCGGAGATGTCAAAAGCAATTTGCAGTCGGACATACTTCCCGTTAACCCACTTTATTGCCCGGTCATTGTTGATAAACCATTTATCGGCCACTGGATTATAATCTTCCCATGTATGAACATCTGTGGGTTTCCCATGTTTATCAAGTAACTTATCGTTTAAACACTGAGAACAAGGGATATCCGACTGACGGAGATTTTTGTAACAGACCTTTCCCTGAAAATCGCCACCGAAAAGGTTACGCATTTTTTTATTCATAAAGAGTATTTCATAGCTTTCCAGATCTACAACGTACACTGTGGCATCAATGCTTTCCAAAACTGTCAGCAGCGTTTCCTGGGACTCCCGTAATGATTTTTCTGTTTTTTTCCGATCAAGCAGCTCAGTCTGTAATTCGCTCGTTTTTGCGGCTACTTTTTTATTCAACAGAAACGAAATAATAATAATCAAAAAGAGGAGAGTACCTCCGGCGAGCAACACCGGCCAGATCCATTCGGGAAGCCCGGTCGGTTGGTAATGGCCAAACCACTTTTCCAGAGATTGATAATAGATTGAATTTTTATCATCTTTTAATTCGCTGAGGTGTCGATCGATTGCCTGAAGAAAATGATTGTTTTTTCCTCTTGGTGCAGCATAACGCACCTCAATGGGATTGAAAATGATGGGAGTTGCTTTTACTTTAAAACGATCACTGTTCTGCATGGCATACAGCCGGTTGACAACTCCAACGTCAACACTACCAGCATCTATCTGCTCCAGAACCTGATCATAGCTGCCCAGACTGATGATGGTAACGTGTTTGTTGAATTTTTCCATGAGGTTGGAAAAAACTCTGGCATGAATATCTTTTTCAAGCAGAGCCACTGTTTTTCCGTCAAGATCAAGGAGAGACTCAGCGTCAATGCCAGGGTTGCGATAGACCCTCATCCAGTTGGTGATCAAGGTCTGTTTATTCTAATTCAGGAATTTTTTTCGTTCATCAGAGACCGCAATCGCTACCTGAATATCAGTCTCACCGCGTGCAAGTCTCTGCAGACATTCGTTCCATGTACCGGAGACTATTTTTAAATTCCAGCCTTCCTTTTGGGCGATATATTGCAGGATATCAATGGTCAGTCCTTGAAATTTTCCATGCGCATCCTGAAAAACAAGTGGTTTGTTTTGGTACACTCCAACTGTTAACTGCTCAGCATAAACTGGTTCTATTAAGGTGAAGAACAGGAGAGAGGCTAGTAAGCAGAAGCGGAAGTATGCACTGAACGAATTTTTTACACTATATACTGGCTTAAAACAAAGCATAATCAGCTGTTGGTGTGTTTGGGCTTTACCAAAACAGATATCAATAAGGGAAAATTGTCGATGTTATAAGCATATAGTCATGATAACAAAGTATGAAGCATGAAGTCATAAGTCAAAAGTAATCTTTTTTCTCCCTGTAATTGTTTGACTGAACCAACTGCTTCAGGCTGATAGGAACAGATTGACCGACAACCTGCAGACCGCATGAGGAGATGTTTCAATCCATCACTGCTAATGGTATTTGACAGACAATGGAATTTTTCGTAAATTCAATCAGTAATTGAATATCAATACAGGGGGGAGTGTTTATGCATGGAGTTGATTTTATGATTAAACGGGCTGAGTATCGCAAGGAAAGCGAGGCTCATCTCTTTGAAAGGGTGATTCGGTGGGCACAGGAGGATGATGACGAAATCATAGTTGAGATTGTAACGCGAGCCTTTGCCGATGATGATGCTGAACACTGGTTGACCATTCATCCGACCAGTTCCTTCACCGGTCTTACAGGCCATTATATGGATATTGTTGCAGAAGAAAGAGAGTTGATGGGAAATGAACGTCGCCTTCTCGGCAAGAGAATGGTTGCATACAACAAACGTCTGCTTTCTAAATAACAAACCAGAATGGAATCAGCTTTTTCCCCGGCAGCATGTTTTATACTTTTTCCCTGAACCGCATGGACACAGTTCGTTTCTTCCAACTTTTTTCGTTTCTGAGCCTGTTTCCCCATCCAGGTAGTACCAGAGGCCATTATGCTTCACAAATCTTGATTTTTCATGCAGATGACAAAGTTTTCCGGAGCTGAGAAAGCTTGCAGTAAATGTTACTGAGCCATCCTCATCATCAACCCCGCCTTTCTCACACTCTTCAATCTCCAACCCAATCCACTGAATGGCATCATCGTCAACATCGACCTCTTCCGGTCGTGTTTCAGGAGCCCAGCTCTCCATAATATAATCTTCATTGGCAAGGGTAAAAGCTGTATAGCGGGACCGCATAAGCTGTTCAGCGGTTTCTGCTTTGTCCTGGTTTTCAATGATTGGAGCACAGCACTTGTCTATTGATGTGTCCCGGCCACAGGGACATGGCTTTTCATTACTCATTGACTATCTCCTTTTGTCAGGCGGTACGCTTTGATCCCCAGGATAATAAAAGGTGCCGCATGATAAAAAAGATCAAAGATATCGATGGGTTTCTTCAGCGTTCCCTGAAAAAGCATCCTCATTTTTTCCACGATATGCGGTTCTGGTACAAATGGAGCAAATCCAAGCAGGATACACGTTACAACCAGGATTGATAATGGTATATTGTCAATAAATTGCATAAGATTCTCCTGTTTACAGGCGTGGCAGACGTTTTAATGATAACTTCTGAGCGACCTGGGTTGCTGTTTCCTCTATCGATCTTCCGTCTGAAACAATAATTGGAATGTTATAATTCAGAAATATCTGGTTTGCCTGACTGAGCTCGCTGGCGCAGGTTTTTATTTGAGCATAGGTGGAGTTTTTATATCGTTTTTCCCTGACAAAATGAAGGGTTTCCGGTGTTGTGGAAAGGCCAATTGCTCTTACCTTGTTACGCACGATTGCAGATGGCAGGCGGTAGGAATCAAGATCTTCGGCCACAAGGGGATAGTTTGCGGCCTTAATACCCATCTGGGTTGCAAGATAGACAGAAATTGGAGTTTTCCCGGAACGCGATACACCAAGTAGTATTACTTCAGCTTCATCATAATCTTTTATGAGTGAACCATCATCATGAGCTATGCAGTATTGAATGGCACTGACACGTGTTCCCATGGTGAAATCATCAAGGTTACGCGATGTTCCGGATATTCGGATCGGTTTTGCCTCCAGTACATCTTCGAGCCTTTCCAGGTAACTGTCACAGACATTGAAAAACTCTACTTCAGGGACATCAAGAATATTAATGAGCTCCTTATCCATGACCGTAGAAAGAACTATTGGATGGCGTCCTGTAGATTTTGCTAAGATGTTTTCGATGGCGCTCCTGGCATCTTCTTCGGTGCGGATAAACGGAATTTTTTCTGTATTAAAACTGATTTCCGGGAATTGGCAAAGCAATGCTTTTCCCAGATCTTCAGCAAGTATGCCCGTGTTTCCGGACAGGTAATAAACGTCTTTAGAATGCCACATCTACTTGTCTCCTGTCATGCGATGTTCTATAACTCACCAAAGGCTGTCATTTCCTGTCTCTTTGTAGCAGAAAAGCAGGCCTCCGGAAAGATTTCTCTTGTAATCAGCTTAAAGAATGTAAGGATATGATCAGGATTTTTCAATTGCTTTCGACTTATTCTTTTTTGGGGCTCATTCGTTATTTACGTATGAAGTGTATGGGAAAGGAATTACTTATTACCGGGAGCTGTCAGTCGTGTGGCAACTGCTGTCGGAAAATAAATCTTGAAGGCCGGGAAGGCTGGCTACGTTCGGAAGATGATTTTCTGGCAGTGGTTAAAGACTATCCTGAGTATGAACGTTTCACACTCACCGGCAGAGATCAGCAGGGCTTTCTTCAGTTTTCCTGTGCCTGGCTCACTGATGCCGGACTCTGCCGTGACCATGAAAACAGATTGCCGTTATGTGAAAATTTTCCTGATAAAAGCCTCCATTTCTGCGGCGGAGCTTTGCCCCCGGGGTGCGGTTACTCCATTAGAGAAGTGCGGCCTTTCAGCAAATATCTGGAGGAAGAAGTGAAAGAAAGGGGAGAGCAGTGAAACGTGTACTGATCCTCGAACCATATTATGGAGGCTCCCATAAACTGTTCCTGCAGGGTTTACAGCAAACCGTGGAAGCCGACTACACTCTGCTTGCTCTTCCTCCCCGCAAGTGGAAGATGCGCATGCAGCTGTCTGCACCATGGTTTGTTGAAAAGATAAAAGAATTCCCGGAAAATGAGAGATTTTTTGATACAGTCCTCTGCTCAACCTTTGTTGATGTGGCAGTTCTACGGTCACTTTTGCTATCGGTTGAAGGCTGGAATCCTGCAGCACGTGTTAATACCTACTTTCATGAAAATCAGTTTGCCTACCCGGGCCAGATTGATGATCCTGCCATTCGCCAGTTCACAGCCATTAACTTCACAACTGCTTTAGCATCGGATTATTGTGCGTTTAACTCACTCTATAATTTGGAAACTTTCATTGAGGGTATTGAGTTATTCTTAAAAAAAGCAGCAGATATGAAACTGCTGAGCAGTGTTGATGATATTCGTAAAAAGAGTGTGATTATTTATCCAGGCATGGATTATTCAACCATTGATCAAGTTAAAAGCAGAAAAACTGAAGAGAAGAGTACAAAATATCCACCTACCCTGGTCTGGAATCATCGATGGGAACATGACAAGGGGCCGGATGATTTTTTTGAGGCATTGTATAGTCTTCAACAAAAAGGTGTTGGATTCCGTCTTATTGTGCTGGGGGAATCTTTTGCAAATAAACCTGATTGTTTTAAAACCGCATACACGAGATTGCGGAAAGAAATCCTCCATTTTGGCTATGCAGAGTCGAGGAGGCAGTATGCAGAGTTGCTTCATCAGGGAGATCTGATTATATCAACAGCAAAGCATGAATTTTTTGGTATTTCTGTGCTTGAAGGAATACGGGCCGGTTGTTTTCCGCTGCTTCCGTATGATCTGTCATACCCTGAATTGTATGATGAACAATATCTATACAAACCTGGAAAACTTGCCCGGCGGCTGGAAACATTATTGAAAAATCCTGCGCCTATTGATTATACAACTACCCGTGCTCTTACCGGGAGGTTTGATTGGCAGGAAAGCAAAACCATTTATAGAAAATTTCTCTTTGGCAATTGTTCGGAGTAATTATGAAAGGCAATATAGTTTTAATTGGATTTATGGGGGTGGGCAAAGGCAGAACAGCGAGAATGCTTGCTGAAAAAACCGGAAAATTTGCAGTTGACTGTGATGATCTCATCGAAAGTTTCACCAACAAAAAGGTAAAGGAGATATTTGCAGGCTCTGGAGAACCGCACTTCCGCAAGCTTGAGAAAAAAGTGGCAAAATGGCTTGGGAAAAAAGTCAAAGACACGATTATTTCCACTGGTGGCGGTTTTTATAATGTGCCCGATATTCGCAAAGTAGGTAGGATAGTTTATCTTCATTCAGATTTTGATCAGATCCTTGCCGCCATTCAGGCCCATCCTAATGCCAAAAAGAAAATAAAAAAACGACCGCTCCTGAAAGATCTAAGTAAGGCCCGTGCATTGTTTAAACAGCGTTTACCGCTTTACCGTGACATCGCTGATATTGAAATTAAGGTGAAAGGAAGAAGTATTGAAGATATTGCTGATGAAATCATTAAACGCGTTGCAAAGATGAACTAGCAACTTCACCCGTTTTTATTTTGAGGAATATAAATGACAGATTTATCATTGAATCCACTACCAGGTTATAAACCTTTTTCCGGTCCTGTAGTCACAGTTGTTATGGATGGTGTGGGAATTGGACCGGAAGATGAAAATAACGGTGTGCATATGGCTTACACACCGGTTCTTGATGCATTGATGAAGGAAAAACTGGTAACCCGGCTGAAAGCACATGGGACAGCAGTGGGCCTGCCTACAGATGGAGACATGGGGAATTCCGAAGTCGGCCATAATGCTCTCGGCTCAGGAAGGATTTTTGCTCAAGGTGCAAAGCTTGTAAACGAAGCTCTGCAATCCGGCGCTTTGTTTCAGGGGGCAGCCTGGAAAGAGATCAGGCAACGTACAGATAATGGCGGGACACTCCATTTTATAGGTCTGTTATCAGACGGTAATGTTCACAGCCATGTGGACCAGTTGAACCTCATGCTTGATCAGGTTTTTGAGGAGAATATTCAAAGTGTGCGTGTTCACGCACTGCTTGATGGCCGAGATGTTGCACCAAAGAGCGGTCTTCAATATTTTAGCCCCCTTGAGAAAAGACTTTCTGAAATGTCACGGGATGGCAAAGATTATTGTATTGCTTCAGGCGGTGGCCGTATGGTGGTGACCATGGATCGCTATGAAGCTGACTGGGCCATTGTTGAAAGGGGATGGCAGGCCCATGTGCTTGGCATTGGTCGCGGGTTTCAGTCTGCCTGTGATGCGATACAGACCTATTATGATGAAGATCCGGATCTTACAGATCAGTACATGGACAGTTTTGTTGTTGAGCGTGATGGAAAACCTGTTGGAACCATTGAAGATGGTGATGCTGTTATTTTGTTCAATTTTCGTGGTGATCGTGCCATAGAACTTTCCAGAGCCTTTGATGAAAAGGAGTTTGACGCCTTTGGCCGGCTGCGCAGACCGGATGTCTTTTTTGCAGGAATGATGCAATATGATGGTGATGCCATGATTCCAAAGAACTATCTCGTTGAACCCCCTGCAATTGATCGTACCCTTGGAGAGTATCTCTGTGCTGCTGGAGTGACATCTTATGCCATTTCTGAAACACAGAAGTTTGGTCATGTTACCTATTTCTGGAATGGGAATAAGTCAGGTTACATTGATGAAAACCTGGAAAAATATGTTGAAATAGAATCTGACAAAATCACCTTTGATCTTCGCCCATGGATGAAAGCATCAGAGATTACCGATAACATCATTGAGGCGATCCAGAGCAACAAATACAAAAATCTACGATTGAATTATGCCAATGGCGACATGGTTGGTCATACAGGCGTACCGGTTTCAGTAAGAATTGCAGTGGAAACAGTGGATCTTATGTTGAGAAGACTGCTGCCGGCACTGAAAAAAGCTGGCGGAATTGCTGTTATTACTGCTGATCACGGAAATGCAGACTGCATGTGGATAGAGAAAAACGGCCAAAAGACACCAATGGTTGCCCACACCAAAAATCCTGTTCCTTTTATTGTGAAAGATTTTAGCGGCAGCAATACATTTACATTGGAAAAAATTGAAAATAAAGGGCTTGCCAACGTGGCTGCAACAGTTCTAAATCTAATGGGATTTCAAGCTCCGAATGACTATGAACCCTCTCTTTTAAGGTTAGAATAGAAAAAAAAATTTTTTTTTCTATCAGTCATCAGTCTGGAGGCAGTGCTGTAAAAGGTTTTGGGGCATGTTATTTTTTACTTGACATAAGGAAAGCGTCTTTTATGAATAATTTAGGTGGTTTTTTTTTACTTTCCTTGTAATGTATGAAAACGTATAAATTGTGTAGGGCAATGACTATACGACTCAAAACGAGAGGAGAGTTATTTTTTCCGGCTGTTTCGGAGAAAATGTTGCCTTTGCACAATAAAAAAAGATGATCACGTAGTTGATCAGTACTAAGGACAAGGTTATTATGTTAGAAGGCACAGTGAAATGGTTTAATGAGGCTAAAGGTTTTGGTTTTTTGGAGCAGGAAGGTGGAAAAGATGTTTTCGTTCACTACTCTGCAATCATAAGCGACGGTTTCAAAACTTTAAACGAAGGTGATAGAGTTCAGTTCGAAATCACCGAAGGTCCTAAAGGTCCTGCTGCAGCAAACGTGAGCAAAATATGATCTAAGACATTTTCCTGTCTAAAGATTGAGAAAGGGAGTAAGCCGTACTACGGCTTACTCCCTTTTTTTTTATGTTTTTTTAGCGCCATCCCACAGAAATCAAATTATTTCAACGTACTCTAGTACGTCGAAATAATAAGGTTTTTACACCCAAGGGCATAAACGCGCCTCGAATTTGGAGTTTTTTACAAATCCATTCTGGATTTTAACTCTTTACGAGTTTATTATTCTATAAGAAATGGATTAAAAGATTTATCCTCTACAGGAGTTCGGTATGGAAGAACTTTCCAAAGCCCAGCGTGCTCGTATTGCCATACATACATTTAAAACAATTGCAGATGCCTTGATCTTGAGGGGATATTATAAACCATCAGGTAAATCCGGTGAAAAGCTTTCCGAATCATTACAGCTTTTCAGTCCTGAAATTTATGGTTCAATGACTGATCCCCGCATTGTTGAACTGAAGGGCCTTGAATATGTACTGGATCGTATGCCGAGAGGGATTGAAAAATGTAATCGTATCATCCTCACTGCAGACGAAGATTTCCATGACACTTCTTTTGAAAAAATAACACCTTTAAAGCGGCGGAGACATTCCTACATCGTCTCTGACAAAGAGATCTGTTTTGTCATTACCCGGGGTTTGACAGAGATTTATGACATCCTGACCCAGCTCACCTTCTTAAATATAGAATCACAGAAGGTGAAAGGACAGATATGCAGTAAAGAGGGCGGAACATGTGCAGAGTGGCATGAACTTGAGGCCAGCGCGCAAAGAAAAAAGAAACTTGATGGATCGGATCTTGACCAGGCCATATGGAATCTTTCCATAATCCTTGGCAGAACCTATCGAGAGGCCAGGGAGAGTTATGAATATTTTGATGTTCATCACAAGAAAAACGGAAATTACAATAATGGTTTCTTTTCAATTATTTATGAGATGGGACAGCGAATTATTGATGAACATAAATCAAAAGATAATCTGCTGACCATCTATTTTACCCCATCCCTGCAGGAGATGATCGGGCATCATAAGTATGCAACGCTCTGGGCAAAAAATTTAAAACACCATCTTCATGATCTTGGATTTGAAGAAAGGTCCATTCATGTTGTTAGCTCCAACATGCATTCCATAAGAAATCTCTTTTATGGAGCAGGTTTTTTAAAGGAAAGTGGAAAATCCGTACCTGATGATATCTATGAAATGATCATAAAAATTCGTGCTTCGAACAAAGATATCACAGAATACGCATCACAGTATGGATTATCCTATTTACGCGATACTTCTGAATCAAATATTGATGTTATGATCATTGATGCAGCCAAAAATATAGATTTTAATCTGCACGATGCTGTCAAATGTGATTTTGATTACCTGAAAAACGAAGAACCAGTCATAGTTGTCATTGATTACGCCTTTGGAACGCAGGCGTTTGCCATTATGGATGAATTGTTATGTCCCTGCACCATGGAAGATAAAGTAGTCTCATTTAAAATTGAATCTGTAAATATCATTGGAAAAGCCGGCACTCTTGCAGGAAACAAAGGGGATATCATGCTTGCCACAGCACATGTTATGGAGGGGAGTACCAACAACTATATCGTTGATAACGATCTCTCTGTGGAAGATTTTGATGAGAACTATCCTATCCATGTGGGCCCCATGCTTACTGTCCTGGGTACTTCTCTCCAAAATCGTGATGTACTGCAGAGGTTTCATACTTCAAACTGGAAGGCTGTAGGACTTGAGATGGAAGGCGGACATTTTCAGCGTGCCATCAGTGCAGCAATCATTCAGGGACATGTGGCAAAGAAATTAAAAACCAGATACGCCTATTATGCCTCGGATAATCCGATAAAAAGCGGGCAGACCCTTGCATCCGGGTCCATGGGGAAGAAAGGTGTTGTCCCCACTTACCTGATTAGCCGTGTGATTCTGGAAAAAATTGTTAATCCGCCACCTTCCATGGTTACATGCGAATAATAAAAAAACAGTTTCTTGCCAGTGTCTCTCCCTGGGTGCTTGCAGCTGCCTGTGGACTGCTCGGCCTTATCATTGGTGTTTTTGCAATGAATAACTACCAGCGTGACAAAGCGCTGATGACCGATATTCTGTTGGAAAAAGGTGTTACCCTCATTCGTTTTGTAGCATCCAGCGCAAGAAGTTCTATTTTTTCAGGTCTTCGATCCGGGCAGGATCTCAGTACACTCTGGCCGGAAAATGTGCAGAGAGTACTTGAGCACGCCTCAGGCCATCCGGGAGTAAAATTTCTCGCGCTTGTTGACAGTGATGGAAAGATTCTGGCCAACTCTGTGCCCGAAGAGCGGAATCAAATAGTTTCCGAACAAACTCGTAATTTCCTTTCAGCACTGGATGCAGACAGTTCAGATACACGAACCTTTAATTTTCGCATAACTTCTGAAGAAAAAGAGACTGGGTTCCAGGTTGCAGCATATTTTCCCAAAATTGGAAAACGCTTTATGAATCAGCTTGGACCGATTCCGATGCCTCGGCTGAATATGGATGATATGGCCAACAGGATGATGCGTCATCATGGATTGAACTCTTCACGGAGACAGGAGCTTGAGACTCTGAATAAGAAGAAATATGTAATTCTCGTGCAGCTTGATATGAAACAGTTCAATGAACGGTTGCGCAGGCAAAAGCTTGAAATCATAATTCTCTCCATTGTCTTGCTCCTTGTCGGGCTTGGTGGCTGGCTCTCCATCATGACCCTTGAAGGGTTGAAAGGGTCCCAGAGCAGACTGAGAAGGGTGGAGGCTTTTCGTGATATTCTTATATCATCTTTACCCGTTGGCTTGATAGCAACAGATAACAGAGGCCAGATAATTCTCTATAACAGGTTTTCCCAGGAGTTAACTGGAATCAGTGAGGAAACTGCCCTTGATGGAGATTCGGCAATATTTGAAAAAATGCCTGAGCTTCAATCCGCCTTTGATGGATCCTGGAAACAGAATGAACCGTTTGCCCAGAAAGAAGTCCAGTTGATTACCAGTCAAGGAGGGAGCCACACTGTCCAGCTGAATCGTATGGCCATCATTGACAGAGAAGACAAATTTGTTGGAAGCCTGCTTATGATGCAGGATTTGAGTCAGGTGAAAAAACTTGAAGAAGATCTCAGGCGGAGTGAACGTCTGGCAGCCCTTGGCAAGATGGCCGCAGGCGTTGCTCATGAGCTGCGTAATCCTCTTAGTTCTATCAAGGGGCTGGCTCTTGTCCTGCAGTCAAAATTTTCCGGAAAGAATCAGGAAAGGGAAACCGCTGATATTCTTGTTCAGGAGGTTGAGCGGCTTAATCGCAGTATCTCCGAACTTCTTGACTATGCACGCCCCCAGCAGCTGCAGAAAGATGAAGTTGATCTGCAGAAACTGCTGCATAAAGCTGTGTCTCTGCTCTGCATTGATGCTGAGGCTGCAGGAGTTGAAATGGTGACTGATTTTCCTGAACAACTTCCTGTTATTCTTGCAGATGAAGACAAGCTGAAACAGGTTTTTCTGAATCTGTTTTTAAATGGTATTCAGTCCATGGAAAATGGCGGCACATTAACCGTCAGCACTGCAAAAACTGATAATACAATTAAAGTGGTGGTGACTGATACAGGCTGCGGAATTGATACCAAAAATCTTGGCCGGGTGTTTGACCCTTACTTTACAACAAAACCTGAAGGGACCGGTCTTGGAATGGCAATGTCTGCTAAAATTGTGGAAGAACATGGTGGAACAATTACACTTCAGTCCACAAAAGAAAAGGGAACCTCGGTGACAGTCGAGATTCCCTGTTAATTGCCACAATATCAGTGATTAGCCCGCATTTCTCACGGGTTGAGATGGCTGATATGCGAGGAACGATCCAATAGGCAATAGTTCCCAGTGTTTATTGGAACAGAGACGCGGTAGATGCAGTTGTATCGACTCGCCTTTGGTGAACATTTTGTGGGAAAGTAACCAGTTGTCTTACTCAGAAATTCCATCGTAATCTATCTTTCTTATCTACTTTCGAACAAAATGTTCATGAGAAATGTGGGTTAGATCTGAGGTAGCTCCTTTGGTGCCGATCTGGTGTTCTGAGGTGGAGAAGGGGGCGTTTTCCCGGAAAAGAAACCTGTGATGGTCCTGAAAACAGTTTTTACACCTGCCCACAGTTTCGGCAGGATCCAGATGGCAGCCAGGATAAAAGCAACAAAGAAGACAAGAAAGGCCAGCGGATAGTGGAGCATGGTCCATATCCCGCCAATAACTGCCACATCCTCAAGCACAGATGCCGTCCAGTTGGAGACAGGCTCAGGGGAAGTATTAATAAGAACCCTGCTGCCGGCCTTGATAGTATGGGTCGTGGCAGCAATACCACCGCCAAGTATACCAGCAGCAATAACAACTGCGGGATTCACTTCACCAACAGCTCCTGCAGCCAGAAGGACTCCTGCAGGAATACGAATAAAAGAGTGGATGGCATCCCATCCAGTGTCAACTCCTGGTGTTTTATCTGCAAAGAACTCAACAAGATACATCAGCGCTGCTGCACCGATTATCATGGGATTCTGTAGAACCAGTAACTGCTCCGGAAGAGCAATGTTACCGGTCAGTCCAAGTGTACCAAGGACTGCAATGGTTGCATAGAGATTAATACCTGCAGCCCAGGCCGTCCCCATTGTCAGTGCCAGGGTGGCTATGAGATGTTGATAGGCGTCCATGTTATCCCTTTTTGTAAAGTGAGCAAAGCAGGCATGGAGAATATACCCCAGCCGATTAGCCAGTGCCTGACCATAAATGGCCTTTTTCTCCTAACTCTTCGTTGCATGATAAATTTTATCCTCGGAATATCTCAAATATCACCAAGGGCATTACCTGCGGGGCACCTGCGGTAAAATTAATCCTGCGCCTCGACTTAGAAGAAAAAATCACATTTTTTGACAAACACCGGCGAACATTCAAAAAGGTAATCAGCCTTATTGCTGCTGGCAAGTCCCTTCTTTTTCCGCCTGGAAATTTCTGTTTAGGAACTCACACTCTTTTGGTGTTAGATCAAACTTTATTTCAACCTGTTGCAGCAATGTTTGGCGGCTCTTTTCAGGGTATTTTTCAAGGAGATGACAGAGCTCTGTCAGAGCTTGTTTCTTTTTGTCTCCGGTACGTTTTGTAGGTTGTTGTGATGTCATTTTGTTCCTTTTCATTAATGCCATGTGTATCATTTACAGGGTTTCAGGATGATTCCAGCAAGTGGCGGGACCGAGACATGAGTGTGAAACTGGGCTTGTGCATACGGCTCAGCAACGGCCCTGTATATGGTTTTCTGGGCAGCATTGCTCCCTCCGAACCGGCTCTGGTCTGAACAGAAGATCTGTTCATAATCAGCACCTGTGGGCAACCCTATCTTGTAATTGAAAAATGTCTGTGGAGTAAAATTTAACAGACAGACCAGATGATCACTCCTGTCTCTTGCAAAACGGGCATAGGAGATAATGGAGTTTTCCCGATCTTCAAAATCCATCCACTGAAATCCTTCATGTCCAAAATCCAGCTCCCAGAGACTTGGGTTTTCTTTGTAAATACTATTCAACTCCTGAAAAAAATGTAACATTTCACGATGAAGTTCATTCTCTTCCAGCAGGTGGAAATCAAGGCTCTGTTTGCAGTTCCACTCGTGCCACTGGCCAAATTCACAGCCCATGAATATCAGTTTCTTCCCGGGATGCATCCACATTGTCAGAAAGAGGAGCCTGAGGTTGGCAAATTTCTGCCAGAGATCTCCCGGCATTTTATCTATTAATGATTTTTTCCCGTGAACAACTTCATCATGGGAAAGCGGCAGAATAAAATTCTCCGAAAATGCATACATTATGGAAAAGGTGAGATTGTTGTGGTGGTATTTCCTGTAGATCGGATCTTCCTCAAAATAGCTGAGGATATCATTCATCCAGCCCATATTCCACTTGAACCCGAAACCGAGCCCACCCACATTGGCAGGTTTGGAAACACCATAAAAACTGGTGGATTCTTCGGCGATCATCAATGTTCCGGGATGACGATCATAGACGATGGAGTTAAGATGCCTGATAAATTCAATTGCCTCAAGATTCTCCCTTCCTCCGTAACTGTTTGGTACCCATTCACCCTCATTTCTTGAATAGTCAAGGTAGAGCATGGACGCCACCGCATCAACACGTAACCCGTCAATATGGTATTTGTCGAGCCAGAACAGGGCATTGGCAATGAGAAAATTACTGACCTCTTTGCGGCCATAATTGTAAATAAAAGTTCCCCATTCAGGATGAGAACCTTTTCGCGGATCTTCATGCTCAAAAAGTGCGGTTCCGTCAAACCTTGCCAGACTGTGTGAATCTTTTGGGAAATGGGCCGGGACCCAGTCGAGGATAATGCCGATGCCTTCCTGGTGGCATTTATCCACAAAAAACATAAAGTCTTCCGGGACACCGTATCTGCTTGTTAAGCTGAATGGCCCGGTTACCTGGTAGCCCCATGATTCATCAAGTGGATGTTCCATGACAGGCATGAGTTCAATATGAGTAAATCCCAGTTTTTGTACATACGGTATGAGTTTGTCTGCAAGTTCTCTAAAGGTAAAGAACCTGCCTGGATTTGCAGGGTCGCGCTGCCATGAACCGGGATGAACTTCATAAATGGATATGGCCTTGTCATAGGGTTTAATGTGGTGTTTTGACTGTTGCCATTCCTGATCATTCCACTCGTAATGATCAAGGTAGCGAACCACAGAAGCGGTTTTCGGACGATGCTCTCCAAAAAACTGGAAGGGATCTGATTTTACAAGCAGCTCTCCGTGTGTTGTGCGGATTTCAAATTTATAAATTTCATTTTCACCGATTCCAGGGAGAAACAATTCCCAGATACCGGAACTGCCAAGGCTGCGCATCTGGTTTACTCTGCCGTCCCAGCCATTGAAGTTGCCGATGATGGAAACCCTTACAGCTGAAGGCGCCCAGACTCTGAATATGGTACCTTTGATATTTGAATAAATACCGGGATGGGCTCCCATGTGTTTATATATTTCGTAATTAGTGCCGAAATTAAAGAGAAAGCGATCCTCTTCGCTGAGAATCGGCATGAATCGGTAGGGATCATTAACAGTTTTTTCAACACCGTCGTAATAGTTGATTTTATACTGGTAATTATACGGATCCAGATCACTGTCATTGATTTTTCCGCGATCAATGGAAGTTTCAAAAAGACCTTCCTCACGAATTTTAGCCATGGGGATTTCCGTACCGTCAATCAACAGAGCGACTGATTGCGCCTGGGGCTGGAAACAGCGAATGACTGCAGTGGCTGATTTTTCCGAGCTGATGAAGTGGACACCCAGCACCTGAAAGGGATCGTAATGTTCTGCACGGAGGAGACGGTCAATTGGTTCGTTCATTCCCATGGGTTAACCCCTTTGCTTTGGACAGCATTTGTCAGGTGGTGAGTTGTATTTAGATTAGCAAATCCAATCAGGAAAATATATAACAAAGTGTATATAAAAATGAATAAAGATTTTCAGTAACTTGATGCAATCCTGAAAAAATAGCCTTGGCAGGATTTATAATATCTACGCCTATGTTTATATACGAATTTACCAGTTGTTGTACAAGTTTCTTAACACTTCTTGACCGCAAACAAAAAGATCTGTTAATGTGAAAATCAAGGATAATGGCAATTTGCCCGGAAGAATTTTTATTTTCACGGATTCAGGTTGTTGAGAATCATCTTCAGAGAATAGATGGAACAAGCAAACAGTCCAATAATAGACACGCTGACAGGTTCATTCCTCTTGTCTACACCACAGATGCCAGACCCGCGTTTTGCAGAACAGGTGATCTATATCTGTTCCCATAGCCATGAGGGTGCTGTGGGGCTTGCCATAAACAGGCCGGATCCGGCACTCAGTCTCGAAGAAGTGCTTCTTACCAATAATCTTCCAGTTCCCGAGGGAATAGACTCTCCGGTGCATATCGGAGGACCTGTTGAACCAAACGCTGCTTTTATTCTGTATCGCTCCGATTATGTCACAGAACAACATCTGGAGGTGAGTTCCACTGTGTATCTTTCCAGAAGCACCAGAGTTCTGGAAGATATCGCCCATGAATGCGGTCCGGAAAAATTTCTTTTTGTGGTTGGTTATGCAGGTTGGGGGCCAGGACAGCTTGAGCAGGAACTGGTATCTCAGGGCTGGCTCACAATTCCTGCCCGGGATTCCATCATTTTTGATGTACCTGATGAAGATAAATGGAAGCATGCAGCTGCCCTGTATGGAATTGATATTTCCACATTCCAGGATTATGTAGGCAATGCCTGATATCACAAAGAACGGAAAATTGTAATATGGCTGATATAAAAGATATTTTTGAATGTACTCAATGTGGCTACTGCTGTCAGGGAGAGACCACAGTTTCACTTGATGATAACGACCAGAAACGGATGACCCAGGCTCTGGGATTGTCTGAAGCTGAAGTAAGGGACAAATACTGGCGTGTTACCGGAAATGTTGTGCAAATGAAGATAGTTGACAGCCACTGTATTTTTTATGATGAAGGCTGCACTGTTCATAATGGGAGGCCATGGCGCTGTGCACAGTGGCCTCTGCACCCTTCCATGCTTGCTGTTCGCAGCAACTTTGAAACCATTCGGGAATCCTGTCCAGGGATTAATCAGGAAATCTCTTATGACGATTTTTGCAGGATTTTGCAGGAACTCATGGATGAACAGACAATTATCCACTGCTGAAATTCATGAAAATCGAACTGCTCTTTCTGGGGAAAACAAAAGATTCCTACATAACTCAGGGTATCAATGAATACGGCAGCAGGATCAAACATTACACTGGTCTGAACCTGGCTACCCTGAAGGTGAAAAGAAAAAAAAGCTGGACCGAAGCACAGGAACGGCAGGAAGAAGGGCGAGTTCTGCTTGCTGCTTCGCCGCCATCAGCCATAAAGGTTGTACTTGATTCCACAGGCAGGCAGGTAACTTCAGAAGGGCTGGCAGATCTAATTTCCCGATGGGAACAGGAAGGACGCAAACAGGCATCCTTTCTCATTGGCGGCCCCACAGGGCACAGCCGCGATGTCCTTGACCAGGCAGATTTTATTCTGTCTCTTTCCCGCATGACTTTTACCCACGACATGATACGGTTGTTTCTTCTGGAGCAGTTATATCGAGCCTATACCATCAAAGCTGGTGAAAAATATCATAAATAGGACAACAGATTCTCTAGTATCTGCCCAAAATCCAAAAGATCGGGAATAATGAGTTGTAGGAATTTTTTGAAATCCTGTTACATTATAATAGTTTTACCTATTGATGGTTTTGTGACGAATAAGATTGTCAGATGAAACCACGTTCGAATCTATCAGCACTTAGTAACACACCATAATAACAACAGGGTGTGCAGACACCCATTTCCTAATAACCTTTTATTAAGGAGATCGATCATGGCCAGTGTTTACAAGATTATAGAACTAGTTGGTGTCAGTAAGAAATCATGGGAAGATGCAGCTGCAAACGCAGTGGAGACCACAGGGAAAAACCTTAAGGATTTGCGTATCGCCGAGGTGGTCAAGATGGATATGCAGATTGAGAAGGGTGAAGTTGTTGCCTTTCGAACAAGAATTGCGGTTTCTTTCAAGTATAAACCAAGGAAATAGAAAAAGTAGAATTATCTATTCAAACCATTTGAAATTAAATGGTTTTTTGCCTTATTCAGAAACTGCATGGGGTTTAAACCGGATCACAATAAAAAGGGGCAATATCTTTGGGATACTGCCCCTTTTCCTATATCATGTATACATCATACCGGCTGTTTTTCATGGAAATGACATGGGTCGGGGACTGATCGCCAAGTAATGGCGCGCCTTTGGGGCGCTTAACAACAACGCGCTTGCCGGCATGATGCAAGGCTGCCTTTAACAGTTTATCTGCATCGTCATCATCTCCCACAAGTTTACGAATGATCCGCATTTCCTGTCTGTTAAGTGCTGATTTGCGGTTGTGAGGATACATTGGGTCCAGATAAACAGTATCTGGTTTTACTTTTGTGACCTCCCAGTTTCTGTTTAAAATTTCAGCAGCATCACCCTGTAAAAGAGTGAGCCTGCTGATTAGTCCGGAGTCAAGTTCATCAGAGATTGCAGCTCGTTCCAGAGCGTCGTTTAACAGGGCTGCAAGCAGAGGTGAACGTTCAATCATGGTTACTTTGCAGCCCAGTGATGCCAGAAGAAAACTGTCTTTGCCAAGTCCTGCTGTTGCATCAATGACAGTAGGTCTGATACCGGACTTGATGCCAACAGCCCGTGCCAGAGCCTGTTTGATCCCTCCGCCGTGTTGCCTTCGATAGGTGAGGGCATTTGAGAGAAAGTCGACCAGAAGGGTGACGGCTCTCTTCTGTTTTCTGTCTTCTTTCAGTTGAATTTGTAGACCTTTTTCCGTATATACTAGGAGCAGTGTATAATTTTTTTGATCCAGCGGAGAAATTTGGTGTAATTGCAGTGCTTCCGCAAGCTTTGCGGCTTTTTCCAGAAGATTTTTGTCATCTTCAATGCTGGTGACAGCAATGGAGAGATTATGCAGTCTGGCAGTGGGAGAGGCAGAAGTCATAAAAATACAGGGGCAGAAGTGGCGTATAGTTAATGGCCGGCTTGTGTAACAGTTTTATATTATCAACAGATAAGACATTAGCAGATGGAAACAGAAAGACAACAGAAGATACAGGTGGTGGCCATTATTCCAGCCCGGTATCAATCCAACAGATTTGAAGGAAAGCCGCTTGCATTGATTAACGGAAAACCAATGATTCAGCATGTTGTTGAGCGGGCAAAAGCTGTAAAGCTGTTAAGTCGGGTTGTGGTGGCAACAGATGACCAGCGTATAGCCGATTGTGTGGCCTCTTTTGGCGGCGAATTTGTGTTAACCCGTAACGACCATGTCTCAGGCTCTGATCGCCTTGCCGAGGCAGCAGAACTTCTGGACATCTCGGAACATGATGTGGTGGTAAATATTCAGGGGGACCAGCCGCTTTTTGACGCTGAAGTTGTGGAACAGGTAGCCGGCCCCTTACTTGAAGATCCTTCACTACCCATGTCAACTCTCATTTATAAGATTGTCAGACCCGAAGAAATTAGTGATCCTAATCATGTGAAAACTGTTTTTGACCATGAAAACAATGCGTTATACTTTTCCAGAGCGCCGGTTCCTTTTCAGCGAAATCCAGAGGATGAGGATTCGCCAACCTATTATAAACATCTTGGTTTTTACGCATATCGTAAAGGATTCCTGCTGACTTTTGTTGCATTGCCCGAGGGGGAATGGGAGCGATTTGAAAAACTGGAACAGCTCAGAGCACTGGAATACGGATACAAGATAAAGGTCGTTTTGACCACCCACGACTCAATAGAAGTGGATACACCTGAAGATTTGAAACGGGTTGAAGAGTTTATTACCAACACCCCACAAGGGGGGATAAGTACCTTATGAGAATTTTTTTAAAAAATTAAAAAATGTTTTGTAACGTACTAATAATACAATTTGTTAGGAGATGGCGAACAGCCATCTTTTAGAAAAACAGTCAAAAATCAAAAAGGGAAGATAATGAGAAAAAAAATAACAATAATCGGTGCTGGAAATGTGGGAGCTACTGCTGCTCACTGGGCTGCAGCTAAAAATCTTGGCGATATCGTTTTGCTCGATGTTGCAGAGGGAATTCCTCAGGGTAAGGCCTTGGATCTCTCTCAATCCGGTCCTGTTGAGGGATTTCATTTTAACGTGATGGGCAGCAATGATTATGCAGACACTGCAAATTCAGATGTTGTTATTATCTCAGCGGGACTTGCCAGAAAACCCGGTATGTCAAGGGATGATCTGCTGGCCATTAATGTTGCCATCGTCAAATCCTGCGCGGAAGAGGCTGTGAAACATTCTCCCAACTGTGTACTGGTTGTGGTTACCAATCCCATCGATGCCATGGTGCATACCGCCTTTAAAGTGACCGGTCATCCCAAAGAAAAAGTAATCGGAATGGCAGGAGTACTTGATTCTGCAAGGTATCGTACCTTCCTGGCACAGGCCATTGGTGTGGCGCCAAAAGATGTAAATGCTCTGGTTCTTGGTATTCATGGTGATAACATGATGCCAATGGTTCGTCTGGCAAATGTTGCCGGAGTGCCAATCACTGAGCTGCTCAGCAAAGATGAAATAGATGCCATTGTTCATCGTACTCAGACCGGTGGGCTTGAGATTGTTAATCATCTGAAAACAGGTTCAGCGTTCTATACTCCAGGGCTTGCTGCCATTGAAATGGCAGAAGCTGTACTTACAGATTCCAAACGTGTTCTGCCCTGTGCTGCATACCTTGAAGGAGAATTTGGAGTTTCAGGATATTTCCTCGGGGTGCCTGTGGTAATTGGTGAGAACGGCGTGGAAAAAATCCTTGAATTTGAGCTGACTGCTGAAGAAAAAGAAGCACTGCAACTCTCTGTAAAGGCAGTTGAGAAACAGATGGAAGCCACAGGACTATAGAAGGACGCATTAAGTGGCAAGGTCCAGAAAAAGGAATTCAGGAGACTCAGGTGTAATCAGATGTCTTAAGCAGATAGAGGAGAAAGCACTTTCTCCTCTTGATCTGCTGCCCCATGACAATCTTCACGAAAAACTGGTGGAACTTGTACTGGTCGGAGTGCCGGATGGGCTTCCACCGGAACCTTCTTCAAGCCTGCAACAGGTAAGAGATGCACTGGTCCGTGAACCGGTGTCAGATTTGAATGTTGTTGTGTTCGGTGGCGGTACCGGGCTCTCAACAATCATCGGCGGAGACAGCCGTTCCAAAACCTGGGTCAATGATCCGTTTTCAGGTCTCAAAGCACTGTTTCCCAAAACCAGATCCATTGTCTGTGTAACAGATGACGGTGGTTCAACAGGTGAATTGCTCAAAGATCTTCCTCTGATCGCCCTTGGCGATATCCGTCATGTACTGCTCTCTTCCATTCAGCTTGCCAAACTAGAAGAGCTTTACGGCCTGACTGAATCCGGCGCATTGCAGTGTGTTGAGGTACTGGCTTCAATTTTAAACTATCGGTTTACGGATCCGCCTGACAGCTGTCAGCAACTGCTTGAAGATTGCGGTCTTGCAACTCAGAAAATTCTTCCGGTTGTCGTTCAGTCAGTACTCGAGAAGATTATAGATAATCTCTTTATTGATCCCCGTCTTCAGGTTGTTCTGGAACGATCTCACTGTCTTGGAAACCTGATCCTTGCATCATCGATTTATGAACAGATACCTGCACATTACGATAATACTGTCCTGCTCACAGCACCCGAAATAGTCAGGCAAAACCTCCATCGTGGCATTACCTCTCTTTGTGTTATTCTCGGCGCTGACGAACAGGCTGTTATGCCATGTACTTATATCCCGGCAGAACTCAGTATCCGCTACACCAATGGCATTCAGGTTACAGGAGAAAGCAAGTCAGGTGATGCCAGACGCGGTTATCCGGTTGAAAATGTTTTTGTTAATTTCTGTGAAAAACCTGAAGTAAGCGATGAAGTTTTACATCTTATTGAAAATGCAGACATTATGATCATGGCTCCCGGGAGTCTGTACAGTTCACTGATTCCGGTTTTCCAGGTGCCGAAAATTGCTGAAGCTGTAAAGAATAATAGCAAGGCATTTAAGATTCTTGTCTCCAACCTCTGGGTACAGGCTGGAGAAACTGATCTCAGTCTCTCTGAACCGGATCGGAAATTTCATCTTTCAGATCTGCTTGAGGCCTATGAACGTAACATTCCGGGAGGCACAGACAGGTTGTTTGATAAAGTCCTGTGCCTGTCCCTGAAGGATGTTCCTGCAACTGTGATTCAGAGCTACGCAGTGGAGGGGAAAATCCCTATCTATCTTGATCGTGACGAGGTTCACAGCCATGGCATTATTCCGTTGGAATGCGGTATCTATTCTAAGCCGGCTCTTAGAGAACATGGAGTGATAAGGCATGATCCTCAGCAGTTTGCACTGGTCGTTAGAACACTCTGGGCAATTGCATCCAATGCCCCCAAAGGATGCAAGACAGGCACAGATAAGAATGTGCCAGACATCACAGGTAATAGAAAATACCTGACATCCATGCAAATACCTTGTCTACGGTATCAGAAAATAGAGCAATATCTCGCAGGCATTAGTTTTGAACTCCCGGGAAAATCAGAAAAACATATTCATAATACCAGAAAATTATTTCAGAAAATCCTCTGGAACCACAAAGATATTCCCCTTGATCATTTGGAGTTTGTAAAGGGAGTGAAATGTGTTGCCGACGAGCAATGGAAACGCAATCAGAATTGGGACAGGGTTTTTTCCTTCTACGACCCTAATGACTGCCTGGTAAAAATTCGTCAGGATCAGTTTAATTCTGACAAGGATCTTGAAGTTGCATTTCTGGTGGCACTTGGACAGGGATTATTGGGTAATTATATCGAGCACAAAGAAATTCTTGATGTTGCAATAGATGATATCAGTCTGGGAAAAGCATATCACATGTACCTTAAGCCTCCTGCTGAAAGAAATTGTTATTTCAATGCGCAGGAACTTGCTAATTATCTGACGCTGGCGAGAATGATACCTGACCCATCGGACAGCAATCATTTTACCCGTCTAATCAATGGTAGAGAAGGTTTTACGCCGCCGGGACTTCTCATGGGACTGATATATGCCTGGTATCTTGATAATCGCTTCGCTTCTCACATCGAATACAAGATGGCTGTTCTGAAGATTGATCCGTCAGACCTTATCCCTGAACAGGTTCGTATGAAGAGCAGACGGGAAAAATTAACTGTGTTCTTAAGAGAAGTTGTTTTCGGCCATTGATCGTGCTGATTCACCACGAATGATGAAAAATTGTCAGTGAAGTGCCGTAAAGAAACCGTGACGGCACTATTACCCACTATCGTCTCAATAATCAGCAGTGAAAATTGACTGTCAGTCTTGGTCTAAGCTTTCACAAAACAAGATAGTATTCGCCGAAATTACAACTGATTATTGATCTGTATTTGTCGCGAGTTATTTCCCGGCGCAGCTTATTTTGAACTGAACGCATCTAGTTCTTTTTGTATTTTTTCGGGAATGCCATCTGTGATCTTTACTGTGTTTTGTTTGCCTGTCGTTTTAATGTCTAAATATTTTCCATCTTTCTCGTATAGCGAATAACAATTGCTCTTACTACTTCCGTCAGGTGTCGTGCAATATGTATCGTTTAATACTTCAACAGTCCTGTATTGAATTTTATATTCTCCGAATGGACCAATATTAAAGTTCAGTATCAGGATCTTTAAGTGGGTATATAGTTTGAGAATAGGAATTATTGCACATGGCAAAAAAGCAACAACTTATAAAAAATAAAATTGCCTTCACTTTGCTCCTCCTTTTTTTGTTTTTTACGTAAACAGAACGCCTCGCATCACCGGCAAAATAAAGTTGTAGAGCGAGGTACGAGCGGCGCAGCTTTATTTTGTCCGAGTGCATGCGTTTGCTAGCCATTCCTATGCTTCAACGGTGAGCTCATTTGCAATAAGCTCCGCCTGTT
>DQTH01000066.1 GCA_015662865.1 Desulfocapsa sulfexigens | reverse complement strand
TGCTAATGTTGTTAAAATTCACAAATGTTTACGAAACCAAAATTAGGAGTTGCCGCTATTGGTGCGATTCAGGCTGGTTCGGGAACCGCTGATATTCTGTATTGTTGTCATGTGCTCCGCTATCCTCTTTTTTGCTGTCCGTGGCAGAACAGACAAAGATCCTGAAGCCGGTCGCATAGGTTTTGTACTGCTTGGCATCGTCTGCATGGTTGCGTACTACTTCGCCATTCAGATACTTGGTTACTTTTTAAGTTCCGTTATTTTTCTTGCGGTAATGATGTACATGCTTTCCTGCAGAAAGCCGCTGCTCATTGGCCTTGTTTCAACAGGCTGGGTGGCCTTCTCTTACCTTGTTTTTTACAAGCTACTGTACATACAGTTACCGCTGGGTTTTTTCGAAAATTATCTGTAAAGCCACTGAGGAATAAAAATGGAACTACTTGACTCTTTTTCCATTGGGCTCTCGGTCCTCATGGGCTGGAAACCTGTTTTAATCATTATTGGCGGTGTGATTGTAGGCATTCTGGCCGGGGCGGGCCATGCCTGGTCTTTCACCTTCCACTGCTGTGGCTCTTCTGGTACCTTTCTCCTATACCATGGAACCGGCTCTGGCACTGATTCTCCTGACATCGATCTACATTGCCTCCAACTATGGAGGCTCGATCACTGCGGTCTTGATTAACACGCCGGGCACTCCGTCTGCAGCCGTTACCGCAATGGATGGCTATCCACTCACCCGGCAGGGCAAAGCTGGTAAGGGCCTTGGGACAGCGCTGGTTGCCTCCACGATCGGAGGCGCTGTTGGCGTGGCTATCCTGATCCTTTTTGCCGTCCCCCTGGCCCGCATTGCCTTAAAATTCAGCCCGGCGGATTACTTTGCCCTTGCTCTTTTCGGGCTGGCCACTGTGGCTTCCATGAGTCGGGGGAATGTGCTTAAATCCCTGCTTGCCATCCTCTTTGGTCTGCTGATTAAAAATATCGGTATAGACCCCATCTCCGGCGTCTCCCGCTTTACCTTTGGCAGCGATCAGCTCTATGACGGCTTTACCCTGATCCCGGCCCTGATCGGACTCTTTGCTGTCAGTGTTGTCTTCAGCAAGATGGAATCATGGACAGGAGTTGTCCGGGTTATGGACAAGGTGGATAATAAATTACCTTCAGTCAAAGAATTCATGAAGATCAAGATGACCATCTTCAGATCTTCAGTCATCGGCACTGTCATCGGTATTTTCCCAGGTGCCGGAGCCACCATAGCCGCTTTTATCAGCTATGATATGGCCAAAAAGGCAAGCAAAACGCCTGAAGAGTTCGGCAAAGGTTCTTTGGAAGGTGTGGCAGCAGCAGAAGGTGCAAATTCAAGCTCTGTTGGCGGTGCCCTGGTTCCATTACTTGCCCTCGGTATTCCGGGCAGCGCCACAGATGCAGTTTTGCTCGGTGCTTTCATGCTGCACGATTTGGTTCCGGGCCCGCTTCTTTTTACTGAGCATCCGGACGTTGTCTATGGTATCTTCAGCGCCCTGATACTTGCAAATATTATCATGCTCATCATCGGCGTTTACGGGAATAAACTATTCATCAAGGTCGTTTCTGTGCCAGAAGCCATCATGTATCCGCTCATTCTGACCATTGCTGTCATTGGCAGTTTTGCGGTCAACGGCTCCATGTTTGATGTTGCCGCCTGCATCGGTTTTGGCGTCATCGGCTGGTTGTTTAAACGTTACGGTTTCCCGGTTGCCCCTGTTGTGCTCGGTATTGTCCTTGGCAAGATGGTTGAAGAGAATTTTCGAAGGGCAGTGATGATGGAAGGTTATTCCGTGTTTTTTACAGACAAACTGGCCTTTATTATCCTGCTGATTTCTTTCCTCTCTTTTATCTGGCCATTGTACAAGAGCTGGAAGTATCATAAGGCAAAGCAACTCAATCCTGAAACAGAGAACAACAAATGAGTATTTTAAAAAGAGAATTAGGTGTTGAAAAACAGATTGACAGTTTTTTGAATCAAGTCATTCGCTCGGGACTAATATTCAGTCAGGGTGCTGAGGCATATCTGAAGGGAAACAGGGCAGATTTCCAGCGGAAGTTAAAAGAGATTGTCGAAGTGGAGCATGCCGGGGATGACCTCAGACGTTCCATACAGCAGTATCTTTATACAAAAACGCTGATCCCTGAATCACGGAGCGATGTTCTGCAGCTTCTGGAAAACATGGATTCCCTTCTGGACCGTTTTAAAGGAGCACTGTGGCGCATGGAAATTGAAAATCTGGACATTGAAGAGGATTTCCACGAAGATTTTCTTCTTCTGATAAATGCTGTGGTGGAAACCGTGGAATCCATTGTGCGCGCTGTCCGGGCATTCTTTAAGAATATATCGGCTGTGGCCGACCATCTGGACAAGGTATATTACTGGGAATCTGAGTCGGATAAAATTTCTACCCGTCTGCAGAGGGCAATTTTTCGCAAGGAGGAATTGCGCCTGAGCCATAGAATGCTGCAACGTGAACTTGCCCGCCATTTAGATAAGATTGCCGACAGGGCCGAAGATGTTGCCGATAATCTGAATATTTACGTTATCAAACGTTCTTTGTAGGGAGCAGTCTATGTTTGGATTTTTTTCAAGCGGCCTGTTTCTTGGCTGGTCTCTGGGGGCCAATGACGCCTCCAATGTCTTTGGAACCGCTGTTGCTTCCCGGATGATCAGGTTCAGGACCGCGGCCCTCTACTGCTCTATCTTTGTTATCCTGGGTGCTGTTATCAGCGGAGCAGGGGCTTCCCACACTTTAGGGAAACTGGGTGATGTGAATGCAGTGGCAGGGGCCTTTATCGTTGCCTTTGCTGCTGCCATGAGCGTATATCTCATGACACTTGCCCGTTTTCCGGTCTCAACTTCACAGGCCATTGTTGGAGCGATTATCGGCTGGAATATGTTCAGCGGTTCACTGACTGACATGAGTTCGCTCACAAAAATTGTCTCCACCTGGATAATTTGTCCACTTCTGGCAGCTGGTATTTCCATGCCTCTTTATCTGATGACCGGGGTAGTTGTCCGCAGGTTCGGCATTCACATGTTCAAGCTCGATGCCCTGACCCGCTGGTCTCTGCTTGGTGCGGGAATATTTGGTTCCTATTCATTGGGCGCTAATAATATTGCCAATGTCATGGGCGTTTTTGTGCCGGTGGCACACCTTTCAGATATTTCTCTGCTGGGAATTACTTTTTCAGGTGCCCAACAGCTCTTTTTACTTGGTGGTATCGCCATCGCCATTGGAGTGTTTACTTTTTCCAAGAGAGTCATGTTGACCGTGGGCAAAGGGATTTTTGACCTTTCTCCTGTCATGGCTGCTGTTGTTGTCTGGTCCCATTCCATTGTTCTCTTTCTTTTTTCTTCCGTAGCCCTTGAGTCATGGCTTAAGGAGCATGGCCTGCCACAATTCCCCCTTGTGCCGGTGTCCAGTTCCCAGGCCATTGTCGGAGCTGTTATCGGTATTGGCCTGCTCAAGGGTGGCAAAAGCATTCGTTGGAAAACCGTTGCCGGAATTACCAGTGGATGGGTGACGACTCCGATTATTGCTGCCCTGATAAGTCTATTTTCCCTCTTTTTTCTACAGAATGTTTTTCAGCAGGATACCTTCAGAAAGGTTGAATATATGCTGGACAATGAGGCCGTGGCAAGGATTGAAGAATCAGGGATTGACACGAAAAATCTGGAGCCATTGTTGAGGCAGCAATTGCCAAATGGAGTAACATTTAAAAAAGAGATGGAAAAATTATTGCCGCTGGATGAAAAGTCATTGGATCTTGTGATGGAAGCCGCTGAGATTGACAACCTGGAGATTTCTCCTGAGGCCCTGGGGGAAATTAAATCACAAAGCATGAGCAGAAAACAGTTTAAGGCTCTTACAAAACTTTCCGGCAGAGTGTTTAGCCACCGCTGGCAGTTGGCTGCAGCCCTTGCCGAACAGAGCCAGGAGTTCCAGTTTAAAGAGAATGAAGAGCATAACGCTCGTCTGAATTCTTTACTTAATCGCTTATATAATCAGTTCAGGCAATAAGGACCGGTGTCGGTTTCCATAATGATGGAGCACAACATGCTTCCAATTCAGACCTTTCTTTCTCTTGCGAAAAAACATGTTTCTGATGCAAAGCTCGTTGTTATCGGCAATGAAGCCGCAGACCTGGATTCCATGGCTTCTTCCATTGTTTATGCCTATCTGCGTAACCTGCAGGTTCCGGGATTGTTCGTGTTACCGCTAATGGTGATCCCCCGGGAAGACTTTATTCTGCGTACAGAGGCGCTGTATGTTTTCAAGGAAGCAAACATTGATCTGGACGATGTTATCTTTATTGATGAACTCGATCTTGATAAAATCATGGAACAAGCAGCACTCGTGCTTGTTGATCATAATAAGCTTGCAGGAGATCTGAAGAAGTTTGATTCTCAGGTGGTGACTATTCTGGATCATCACAGGGACGAAGGACTTTACAAAACTGCCAGTCCCCGGATTGTTGAGCCTGTTGGTTCAACGACTTCCCTTGTGGCGCGTGAGTTTTTTACATCCGGGATTGAGGTGAGCCGGGATGTTGCGGTTCTCCTGGGAGGGACCATTCTTCTGGACACCGTGAACCTTGCCGATGATGCGGGCAGAGTTACTGAACTTGACAAAGAGATTGCGGCCCGTGTACTTCCGCTCTGTCCTCTGCCGCAACAGAAGTTTTTTGATACGGTTCAAAAGGAAAAGTTTAACGTGGCCGGCCTGTCCACCAATGATTTGCTGCGCAAGGATTATAAAGAATCGCAGCTTGGCACAGTGAAGTGCGGGATAGCTTCTGCTCTGCTGCCGGTTGAACAATGGGCTGAAATCGACAATGACCTTGCCTCTGGTTTTGCCAAATTCGCAGCAGGCAGAACTCTTGATCTGCTGTTATCCATGAATGCTTATACAAACCCGGAGTTCAACCGTAATCTTGTTATTTTCTGCAAGTCAAAGGATGCACATGATCAGCTGTTAACATATCTGCAGGAAAATGAACTTGATTTGACACCTCTTGACTGTCCGGCCCAAAAACAGAGTGATAGCGGGTTTATAACATTCTACCGCCAGGGAAATATCGGGATCTCCAGAAAGAAGCTTCAGCCTTTGCTTGCCGATTTTTATAAATAGAACCTACACTCGCTCACGGATTCAGGTAGAAGACAAGCCTGTTACTGTTTTTTCTTCCGTTCTGCCTTGTTCTTTTCTTTCTGTCGGTACATTGCCTGGTCAGCTTTTTGAAGAAGAGTATCCACCGTGGTTCCATCCGTTGGATAAATACTCACTCCAAGGCTGTAATGGATGGCAATATCATATGTTGAGCAGTGGATTTCTTTAAGAACAGTACTGAAAATTTTCTTCTTTATGGCCTCCACATCCGTTTCATGTCTGACATCAAAAAGTCCGACAAACTCGTCACCTCCTAATCGGGCAACAACGTCGTTTTCCCTGGTTACTTCAGTCAGGGTCCGGGCCAGCTTTTTCAATACTGTATCGCCCGCCTCATGACCATGGGTGTCATTGATATCTTTGAAATCATCGAGATCGATGAAGACCACGGCAAACATACTGTCATTTCGTTTTGCCTCTTTAATCATATGATCCAGGTGTTCCAGGAACAGAGAACGATTGGGTAAACCTGTGAGCAGATCGTGGCCAGCCATGTGTTTGAGTCGTTCCTGCAGCTGTTTCAGGTCTGTGATATCCCTGTTGCTTCCGCGGATCCCGAGATTTTCACCATTTTTCCCGGTAATGGTCTGGCAGATGTGATGAATCCAACGAATTTTTCCTTCCTTTGTGCGGATTTTAAATTCAATGGGCGCTACCAGTCCATTTTTTTCCATACTATGGCTGTGGGCCTGCCATCTGTTCCAGTTGTCAGGGGCTATTATTTTTTTCAGCAGGACGGGATTGCTATAAAAATCAGATGGGTCATATCCTGTGACTCTTTTGCATGAAGGGGACACATATTGGTAGGAACCGTCTGTACCCTGCCAGTACTCCCAGTCATTGGCAAATTCCGATATGATAAAAAGAGTTTCTTCCTGTCTGAGATAGTCTTCTTCAAGAGTCTGCAGACGATTAATCAGTTCCCGAAGTCCATCAATGGTTTCCTCAATCTGTTGTCGGTGATCTGAAAAATCGGGCATGTTCCACACCTTTTAAAGTGACAATTCCTGCTAACCAGGCTTTTTTGATTGAATAATCTGCATGCACATTCCTTGAATGAGCGCGCCCAGAAGCATATAAAATGAGAGAACAACAGTAAATGTCAGGCCAAAATAATCGATCATGAAGGGCAGAAGTGGAATTTTAATGGCACGGGATGCAAAAAAAACAACAATAAATTCATCTTTCATTCCATGGCCGCGCAGGTCTTCAATAAGAGAGTACCAGGCATACATTGGTCCGTGGCTGATGACCCCTGCTGCCAAGGCCCACAACCAGCCCTTTATTCCACTTTCATGCCCCAGGTGTCTGGCGATCTGTTTTGGTTTTATAAAATAGTTAAGGATGGATGTGAACAGGATCACCACAATAAAAATCGGTATAATCTTTATCAGAACAGCACCACTTTTCTGCAGGGCCAGCAGGGCGGATTGCCTGTCTAGCAAAAACAACAAACCATAAAACAGAAGAACGGTCAGGAGAAGGTATTTACCACGAAAGGTGAGGGGCTTTTCCTGTTTTTTCATGACAATACCTGTAAGGTAATGGTGGTAAGCATTGCAGTAATCATTGCAAATATGAAGGCCAGGATATTCCTGTAAAGGGTAAAGCGCCCACCGAATACTTCAATTTCTGCGGGTAATTGAATAAAGCCCAGAGTTACCCAGGAGAGGAGAAAAGCGCAGACCGCATAGAGTGAAATGCCTTGGTTCAGCAGTTCGCCTCCAATAATGTAGCTGACCATGGGGTTTCCGGCAGCCGCAGCACCACTCAAGGTGCCTGTAAATGTGTCAAACAGGGGATGTCCACGAAACAGGGATGCCAGCATCTCCGGGCTGACCAGGACTTGAAACATGCCGACAAGGCCAATGGTTGCAAGTAACAGGGGTGTCATGGCCAAAAATGAAAGACTGCTTTTTCGAAGCACTTTTTGGAAAGAGGGCTTTGGTGAAGTTCTGTTCCGAGTATTGTCTTTGGCTGCTGAATTTATCATATACACAAAATAAACATAATCCATTACGAATCAAGGGTAAAAAATAAATATGAATCTTTTTATAAAAGAATTAAGAATATAATTTCTACAGATAGAACAGAGGAATGAGAAATAGAATGATCTATCGTTATTTTAACTAATTAACTGCGGATGAGTGTATGGTTTTCAATAATTGTTATTTGTATGTCGGCTTGCTGGTCAGTCTGTTAACGCTGCAGACTGGCTGTTCCGTTTCCTATTCTCTGGAGCAATCATCAGATTCTGTTTCCACAAGTCTTGATTCTCTCACTTCAATTACATCCATCTCAACGTCTTCGGCCGGAGGAGACGAGGAGAAGGTAAGTGCAACAGCTCAAATTTATAAAGAAGATGTGGCTGCTGCCACGGTTCTCTATATAAGTGGTGGAAAAAACAATACCAAGTTTCAGCGGCAAGTAACCAGTATTGCCAGAAACCATGGAATCAGCGACTGGGAGAAGGAAACCAGCACTTTTATCGGTATGGGAATGGGATTGCGGCGTGCCGGAATTACCGAGGATTCAATTGTTGATATTCCCTATTTTCACTCTGTGGCAGATGGTTCCAATTATTCCAGGATTATAGAAGGGTACAGGATGTAGGTCATCATATGCGGTACTACATCTGTTTCTTATTCTGCCTCTTTCTATGGCTGCTTCCGTCACTGGTTCCAGCAGGAGAGAACGCTGATCAGGAGGAGATCACCATTGATTTCCTCTACATCAATGCCAATTGCGGTGAGGCGGCAGGTGGTCATACAGCTCTGCGCCTTGGTGAATCCGTTTTTCATTATCAGTTTTTTTCCGATTCAACTTTTCTGCTGGTCCGCGAGCCTTGGGATTCCTTTCGATTCCTCTACAATGATCTGCACAATCGAAGCATAGCCATTGCATCACTTCCTCTGGATTCTTCTGTTGCCACAAGGATCAGAAATCATTTTACGGAACTACTCATTTCACAGCAGCAGTTTTTCGACAATGTTGAAAAACTGGAGAAAGAAATCCGTGTGACCCAAAAGATAGCTGCCGGAGATTCTGAAATATCGGTAAAGTGCCTTGGATTTTTTGATAAATCCAAAACTGACAACCAGTTGGTAACGGTCCGGGATCGCATTGCAATAAAACTGGGTCCCGATTTCCTCCAAAAACAACTGGCAGAAAGTAAAACAGCTCTCAGGTTTGCTGCCCGGGATATGGAGCAGGGCAAAAGGGTGGGGGAAAGGCTACAAGAACTGGTTGACTGGCGGGAGGCCATTCGGGTTCTTGTTCAGGGGTTGGCGCTTTCTAATCACGCTCTTATTCGTCCAATGGAGGAGGAAAGAGAGCTAGGTGTCAGTGAAATAGCATACCTGGAAAATTTTTCCGAATATTTGATTGTCTCCATTGTTGACTTGCTTCAGTCCAGCCGCCCGAACAGGGGAGAAACTTTGCTTTTGCAGACAGCAAGATACCTGGCCGTGCGCCATTCACTAATGGCAGGAAGAATATTCAGTTTGGATCCGTTTACTGAAAAGCTGAGAGTTGTTCAACTGACAGATGAGGACATAGCCGGAGGCCGTCTAAAAAATATACAGAAAGATCTGCAGAGACAATCAGCAGGAAGGCGAGATCTGTTTTTTCATGAAAAGCAGCATCCGGAAATAGCCTTTTCTCTTTTAGAAACAGACCGCGCACGGGCATGGGAGTTGTCGCAGGTAGATGATTCCCGGCGTGCTGTACGGCTGCTCACAAAAATAACACTTCCCTCCCGTCCCGGAGTTGTTTCCCTAAATCTGTTTGAAGCGAAAGGAAAAAAATTACAGACCACAGCAGAGAGACTGCAGAGGGAGCTGAAGGAACTGCAGAAAAAGAGTCTGGAGCTTTACGGCTATAATCTTTTTTCCAGAAATTGTGCCACAGAATTGATCCGGTCATTGAATACAAGCTTTAAGGATAAAGAATCAGGAAAAAGAACTCTGGGCGGATGGCTGGAGGCAGACAGCGGACTGGTTTTCATTCCATTTCTATTCTACGATCAATCCATTACCGCATTTCCGATAAAAGATGAACAGCTGCTGCCGGCCCGTCGTTTACGAATGCTTGAATCCTCTTATGAACAGGAAAACGATCTTCTGGTCTGGCTCAGGGAGTCAAATACCCTGAGTGCCACCCTTTACAAGCCTAATAAAAGTGATACTCCTTTTCTCTTTTTCACAGATGACTCTCTGCTGCTACGGCCTGTGCAGGGCATCATGAATGTGGCTTATGGCGTGTTGCATGGCGTCGGTGGAATTGTCAGCCTTCCCTTTGATGGTGGAGAACAGCTTAACAGGGCGGCCCGCGGTATTTTTTACAGTTTGCCTGAACTGGTTTTTGGGAATATCAGGAAGGGCAGCTATTCCGGAATGGATTTGGAAACAGATCAGACATTCTGATACTGCTCTGCCATTGCTTTTATTTCTTTAGCTACGCGAATAGACAGGGATTTAGGGGCCAGCACTTTTGCCCTTGATCCATACTGGAGAATTTTCATGATGATTTCCCGGTCATCATTGACCGGTAGCGAAAGAGTGATTCCGTAATCCTGCTCTTCGATGACTTGCTTTTCGTGCCAGTACTGTCTGCGCACCAGCTCTGCCGCTGTTCCTGTGAATGCAATTTTTGCATGATAACGGGCTTTCCCTGTGAAAATACCAAAGGCTTCCTTTAAGTGGGATTGGCTTACCGGATGGGTCGGTCCTTTTCTTTTCTTTCCAGTGGCTGCCTTTTCAATCCTTGCCATGTGGAAAAGACGATGATCATTACGCAGCAGGCAATAGGCCTGAAGATACCAGCGACCCTGGTAGCTGATGAGGCGCTGGGGTTCAATGCAACGCGAACTTTTTTCACCATTTGCTGAGCAATATTGAATTTCAAGCTCGCGTTGTTTCAGCACAGCCTCAATAATGGTCTCAAAGATTACAGGAGCAAGGGTTTCCACCTCAATCCATTCACAGAGGACATTTTCCATCAGCTGATCATAACCCGGAGCAATCAGTTCGCTCAGTCGTTTTTCAAGCTTCTTCATCTCAGGTAGACTGCCCAACCCGGCCTCATCCGCCATTTTGTTGAGCAGGCTCATGAGAAACAGAAGTTTGGGGCTGTCTTCAAAGGGCAGGGAAAAATCATTGTCGGTGTAATAAAAACCTTTACGACTGGAATCAAAGGCCAGGGGAGCAAGAAGCCTGTCCCGCATATAGCTGATATCACGGTGGGCAGTGGCTCGGGAAAGTTCGAATTCTTCGACCAGGCTGTTGGCGTTGGGAAAGCGGTTGTTCTTCAGCTTTTGATGAAAAGAGTAGATACGCTCAAGACGGCTCATTTATCTCGGTTTGCGACGATGTTTAACCGGCAGGATTTTTAGCTGTTCGCGATATTTGGCAACGGTACGGCGGGCAATTTTTATATTCTGTTCTTTAAGTTTCAGCGAAATAGCATTGTCGCTGAGGGGTTTATAAGGATCTTCCTCTTTCACCATCATGCGGATACGTTCCCGGATGGATTCGGCGGCAAGTGCCTCTTCACCCTGCCTTGGAATCGCGGTGGAAAAAAAGTATTTCAGCTCATAAATTCCAAGGGGTGTATGAACATATTTGTTTGAAGTAACCCGGCTGATGGTGGATTCGTGCATCTCAATATCTTCAGCCACGTCACGTAGAATCAGGGGCTTTAACCTGGTCGGGCCATATTCAAAAAAATCTCGTTGAAATTTGAGAATGGAGTCCATAACTTTGAAAATCGTTCGTTGCCGCTGATGGAGAGATTTGATAAACCAGCCAGCGTCTTTGAGCTTTTCCTTGATATAGCTTTTTGAGCTCTTATCCATGTCTCCATCGGCTTGCAGTAACTCCTGCAATCCTGAAGAGAGCTTCAGGTTGGGGATATCTTCCTCATTGAGGTGGACGACAAATTCACCGTCAATTTTCCGAACATACACATCCGGTACAATATAATTGGTGGTCTCAGTACTGTAAGGAAGGCCGGGATAAGGGGTGAGCTCTGAGGTGATGAACTCTATTGCCTTAACCACTTCAGCTCTTTTATGACCGGTGGCCTGACAGATGCTCTTATAATTGCGGGTCTGCATGGGACCAAGATGGTCTTTTACGATCTTTGCAGCAAGTGAATCTTCCATGCCCATTCTTTCGAGTTGCAGGGAGAGTGACTCGCTGACGTCTCTTGCCGCAATGCCGGGAGGATCAAGATCCTGGATAACTTCAAGGATATACTCTGCAGAATCATGGTCACAGCTGGTGGCTTCCATTACTTCTTCCAGGGTGCACTCCAGAAAACCATAACGATTGAGATTGCCGGCAATAAAAAGAGCAATGTCCCATTCATCTCTGTCCAGCTCAGAGTGGGCGAGCTGCCATTGCAGATATGCTAAGAGGCCAGGTTTTTCGGAAATGAAATCAAACTGGCTGGGAGCATCAGCAGCAGGTGTTTCTCTAGAGAAAGAGACATTGCTGTCAAAAGTATTGGCATAATCTTCCCAGTTGGTCTCAGGGATACTGTCTTCAGCTCTTACCTGTTCGGTGTGATCTGACTCCTTGTTGTTCCCTTTTTGCTCAACAGTTGAAGAAAGGCTTTGCTGGTTCTCTTTGAAGTCCTTGGTACTCACTTCTTCTTCAAGTGCAGGATTCTGTTCGATTTCAGCCTGCAATGCATCACCCAGTTCCAGCCTATTCATTTGCAGCAGCTTGATGGCAAGACGCAACTGAGGTGTCATCACCAGTTTTTGTGCCAGCTTCAGCTGTAGTTTGAGTTCAAGGGCCATGGTTTATTTACATTGAAAAGTTCTCGCCAAGATACATCTTACGGGCAACTTCACTTTCAATGATGTCATCTGCAACACCACTGGTCAATATTTGTCCTGCATTCATGATATAGGCAAAATCGCATACCTGCAGGGTTTCCCTTACATTGTGGTCAGAGATAAGGACTCCCAGTCCTTTTTCTTTCAGGGCAATAATTATTTTCTGCAGATCGGCCACTGCCAGAGGGTCGATACCGGCAAAAGGTTCATCAAGAAGAATGAAATCCGGCCGGGTTGAAAGTGCCCGCATGATTTCAACTCTTCGTCGCTCACCGCCGGAAAGGGCGTGACCTTTATTTTTTCGCAGATAATCAATTTTAAGATCTGACATGAGTTCGTCGATCCGGTTGTTGATCTCGTTTTTGCTAATCCCCAATGACTCAAGGATAATGCGAACATTTTCCTCAACAGTCAATTTTTTAAAGACAGAAGGTTCCTGGGCAAGATAGGAGAGACCTTTCTGGGCACGTTTGTGAATGGGAAGCCTGGTGATATCCTCGCCATTAAGGAGAATACGACCACCATCCGGTCGGATAAATCCGGCAATGGAATAAAAGGAGGTGGTTTTGCCTGCCCCGTTTGGGCCCAGCAACCCGACAATGGCGCCGGTGTCGACCTGGAGGCTTACTCCATCAACAACGGTACGACTGCGGTATCGTTTGATGATTTTATCAGTTATCAGTTGGGCCATGATGCTATTGAGGAGTCAGGGTGGCTTTCACGCGGGAAGATTTTTTCTTTTTCCCGGATTCTCCTGCCATCGTGGCTGATGGGCGGCTGCCGACAACTTCAGATCGTCCTTCATCAAGATAATAAATAATGGTATCACCGCTGACCAGATTTTTATCCTGCCATGCCTTGGCGTTGCCGCTCAGGATTACTTTGCGGTCTTTGGCCAGATAGTTCATGTGTTGTCCGGTACCCAGCCATTCACCTTTGGTAATTTCTACATTGCCTTCGCACTTGAGGCGTTTAACTTCCTGTTTTTTTCCTTTCTTTTTCGGTGTGTAAAAAACGGTCATTTTATCTGCGCGGATACGTACATCGGCCTGTGATGCATCGACATTGCCGGTAAAGAGGACATTATTGTCCTTTTCCAGGGATGTCATGTGGTCGGCTTCGATGGTAATGGGTGCACTGGCCGCAAAAATTTCGCTGCTGCAGAAAATAAGAATAAGTATGAGCCCAAAAAGCAGGGTATTTGTTTGTTTGGTTTTCACAAAATTTCTCCATAAAACAAAGAATAAGAGCCGTTATTATGCAAATAACAGGCCTATTATAATCGTGGCATTGAAAAAAGTAAAGAAATCCCGGTGACCAATGGAAAAGAAAGATTTCTTTACTTCAACTACCTGAGTCAGTAGAATAGGCAGTTACGGACAAAATCGCAGTTATATACGGCTGATTTGAATAGATAATATTGTCATCTCAGTTTTTAACTTTTTACGGGCTTATCGTTAGTGAAAAGGATTAGAGGATAAAAGGATGCAGGAAAGTATCGACAGAGCCAGGGGACTCATTGAATCTTTACCCTATATGCAGGAGTTTCGGCATAAAACCGTGGTTATTAAATACGGTGGGCATGCCATGGTGGATGAAAATCTGAAAAAACAGTTCGCCCTCGATATAATCCTGATGAAACATATTGGAATTAATCCGGTGATTGTTCACGGCGGTGGACCGCAGATCAACCAGTTGCTGGACAGGCTGGAAATTAAACCCAGCTATGTTCAGGGCATGCGAGTTACTGATGGCGAAACCATGAGTGTGGTTGAGATGGTTCTTGTGGGTCAGGTCAATAAAGAGATTGTCGGCAGTATAAATCACTGTGGGGGAAGGGCTGTTGGACTGTCCGGGCGTGACGGTGATCTTATCTGCGCTGATAAGTTACGTGTTAATAAAAAGAACGACGAAGCATTAAAAGATGCACCTCCGGAACTGATTGATCTTGGTCGTGTGGGGCAGGTGACCAAAGTCAATCCTGAAGTTTTGCAGGCCCTTGATCAGAAAGATTTTATTCCGGTTATTGCCCCTGTTGGAGTGGGGGAAGATGGTCAGGCTTTTAATATTAATGCTGATCTTGTGGCTGGCGCAATTGCCGGTGAGCTGAAGGCTGCTAAATTGATTCTGCTCACCGATGTGGCAGGAGTCCAGGATAATGAGAGAACTCTGCTGAGATCTCTGCAACAGGATGATCTGGAGAAGTATATCGCAAATGAGACAATTGGCGGCGGAATGATTCCCAAAGTTCGCTGCTGTGCCGATGCTCTTAATCGAGGGGTCAGTAAGACTCATATCATTGATGGCAGGGTGGAGCATGCCATATTGCTTGAAATTTTTACCCGGGAAGGGATTGGAACGGAGATAGTTTGATGAGTGAAGAAAATGCAGCCTGGGCTGAGAGGAGTGATGAGGTGCTGATAGGGACATATGCGAGATACCCGGCAACCATGGTCAAGGGAGAAGGATGCACACTGACTGATGCTGATGGACAGAAATATCTTGATTGTCTGGCAGGTATCGCAGTCTGCAGTCTTGGGCACTGCCATCCGGCCGTAACAGATGCCATCTGTGAACAGGCTAAAAAACTGGTGCATGTTTCCAACCTCTACTACACCATGCCTCAGACCGAGCTAGGTGAACTGTTGACTGGAAATTCCTTTGCCGACAAGATCTTTCTGGCAAACAGCGGAGCAGAGGCTAATGAGGCAGCAATAAAACTTGCGAGAATCTGTGCGGGCCCGGAGCGTTACGGCATTATATCTCTTGCCGGATCTTTTCACGGCAGGACTCTGGCCACAGTGGCTGCAACCGGCCAGCCCAAGTTTCACGAAGGTTTTGAGCCCATGCCCGAAGGTTTTTCTCATGCACCTTTAGGTAATCTTGACGTGCTCGAAGCCATGATCACAGATCAGACCTGTGCCATTATGTGTGAACCTCTGCAGGGAGAGAGCGGGGTGCGCCCCCTTGAACTCGAATACTTAAAAGGTGTGAAAGCGCTCTGCAAAAAGCATGATCTGCTGCTTATCTTTGATGAAATTCAGACGGGCATCGGACGAACAGGAACCTTCTTTGCCTATGAGCAGCTCGGTGTTGTTCCTGACATCATGACTGTTGCCAAGGCTCTCGGTAATGGTCTGCCCATTGGGGCCATGCTCACCAGAAAAGAGCTTGCTGCATCATTTGTTCCAGGTACCCATGGTTCAACTTTTGGCGGTAATCCTGTGGCTGCGGCTGGAGCTGTTGCCACCCTGAAAATTATTCTGGAAGAAGGCTTTCTGGCAGAAGTGCAGGAGAAAGGAGAGTATCTGCAGGCAGGGCTTGATAAACTCGTTGGACAATTCCCGACACTTGCCACTAGTGCACGAGGTCTGGGGCTGATTCGTGGCCTTGTGCTCAGTGAAAAAGGAGTGGCGCAGGGTGCTGATATGGTGAAAAAGATGTTTGATAAAGGAGTGCTCATCAATTTCGCCGGAAATGTTGTTCTTCGTTTTTTGCCGCCACTTATCATCAGCAGGGAGGAAATTGATCGTTTATTGCTTGTCTTAGAGGAAGTTTTGACAGAATGTACTGACTGATTTGTACTTTTCACGAAAGTCTTTGCAAATCAATCCTGTTTTGGGTAAATATGATTCCTTTCCCCCAAAATAAAGCGATTGGGCTCGGGGGGCTTAGTTAAAAGGTGGAATTCTACATGAAACCGCCTGAGAAAAAGATGTGAACCATGGTACGCCACTTACAGTCATTACAAGATTTTAGTAAAGAAGAACTAAACGATTTTATTCATCGGGCCATCCTGCTTAAAAAAGAGCGTCTTGCCGGGATGAATCACCAGCAGTTAGCAGGAAAAACAGTTGGTCTGATATTTGAAAAGCCATCTACCAGGACCCGTGTGTCTTTTGAAGCAGCAATGTACGGACTGGGCGGACAGGTTATTTTCCTTTCCGGACGCGATACACAACTTGCCCGTTCCGAGCCACTGAAAGACATGGCAAGGGTCATGGCTCGTTATGTGGATGGTCTGGTTGTTCGAACATTTGGCCAGGACGTGGTAGCCGAACTTGCAGAGTACTCCTCTGTGCCGGTTATCAATGCCCTTACCGATCTTCATCATCCCTGTCAGATATTGAGCGATATCATGACGGTTGTGGAAAAAAAAGGAAATATTGAAGATTTGAAAATTGCCTGGGTTGGTGATGGAAACAATATGGCCAACTCCTGGATTCAGGCTGCCGGGAGAATTGGTTTTGAACTGATCCTTGCCTGTCCTGAAGGTTATGACCCAGATCCGGAGATACTGGCATCTGCACGCCAAGAGGCCTCAAATCCGATTACTGTAACACGCAGCCCGGAAGAAGCAGTGGTAGCGGCCGATGTAATAAATACAGATGTCTGGGCCTCCATGGGCCAGGAAGATGAACAGGACGAGCGTCTGGGAATCTTTCAGTCATTCCAGATCAATGCTGAACTCATGACCAAGGCTCCATCTGATGCCATAGTGTTACACTGCCTGCCTGCACATCGTGAAGAAGAGATTACAGGAGAAATTCTGGAGTCTGATTGCTGCGTGGCTTTTGATCAGGCAGAAAACAAAATGCATATGCACAAGGCGATTTTGGAGCAGTTGATAGCAGGAAAAAAATAATGATGAATTTGAAAAAATTCTTCATCTTCTTCGTTGCTAAAAAATAAAAATATTTCAGCGCCTCGAATATGAAGTTTTTGTCAAATCCATCTTAGATTTTGCCTTTTTGCGAGTTTATCAATAGTGATGTTGCCGTGTTTACGGCCGTTAACAGCATAAAATTTTCATGAGATTGTAGAATAATGGATGTGAAAAAAATAGTACTCGCCTATTCGGGCGGTCTTGATACTTCAGTAATTCTGAAATGGCTGGCTGAAGAATACCAGTGTCCCATTGTTGCCTATGCAGCTGATGTAGGACAGACAGAAGACTGGGATGCCATTCGGGAAAAAGGAATGGCCACAGGAGCTGAGAAAGTAATTATTTCTGATCTTCGTAAAGAGTTTGTGGAAGATTATATTTTTCCTGCCTTTCGCTGCAATGCTATTTATGAAGGCTCGTATCTTCTGGGAACATCCCTTGCCAGACCTATAATCGGCAAGGAGCAGGTGCGTATTGCCCATCAGGAAGGCGCTGATGCGGTGAGTCACGGAGCGACCGGCAAAGGAAATGATCAGGTTCGTTTTGAGCTTTCCTATCTGGGTATTGATCCAAAACTCAAGATTATTGCCCCCTGGCGTATCTGGGATTTGAATTCCCGGACAAAGCTTGAGGAATTTGCGAAAAATCACAACATTCCGGTACCAACCACCAAGAAAAACCCCTACAGCTCTGATGAGAATATTCTTCATATCAGTTTTGAAGGCGGTCTTCTGGAAGATCCGTGGAATGAGCCGGATGAAGATATGTACAGGCTTTCCGTGTCTCCTGAAAATGCACCGGACAAGCCAACCTATCTTGAGATTGATTTTGAGAAGGGAAATCCGGTTGCCATTGATGGTCAACGTATGGACCCTCTGCCGCTTTTTGAGGCATTGAACAAGGTTGCAGGCGCCAATGGTGTCGGCCGCCTTGATCTGCTGGAGAATCGTTTCGTGGGTATGAAATCCCGTGGCGTTTATGAAACTCCCGGCGGAACTCTCCTGCGAAACGCGCATCGGGATCTTGAAACCATGTGCATGGATCGTGAAGTGATGCGAATCAGAGATTCCCTGGTTGCCCGGTATGCCGAGCTTGTGTACAACGGTTTCTGGTTTTCACCGGAGCGTGAACTCCTGCAGGTGACCATGGATGAGAGCCAGAAGACAGTAAACGGCACAGTGCGCATGAAGCTTTATAAAGGAAACTGCGTGTCTGTGGGCAAGAAATCCGACCAGTCACTCTATCAGGAAAGCTTTGCCACATTTGAAGAAGATGATGTATATAATCAGGCGGATGCGGGTGGGTTTATCAGGCTGAACGGTCTGCGTTTGCAAATTGCTGCCATGCAGAAAAAATAGTGACGAAGAAATAAAGTGGGAAATACAAAGTCAAAAAAGCTCTGGGGAGGGCGTTTTGAAGAGGCAACCGCTGCCTCGGTTGAAGCCTTCACCGAATCCATCAGCTACGATCAGCGGCTCTACTCATACGATATCGCCGGAAGCAAGGCGCACGCCACCATGCTTGAAGCCGGTGGTCTGCTTTCAAAAGAAGAACTGACTGCCATCATTGATGGGCTCTCTGCCATTGAGGCCAGAATCGATGAGGGAAGTTTTGTTTTTAAGAGCGAGCTTGAAGATATTCACATGAATATTGAAAAATCGCTCATCGATGATATTGGTCCGGCTGGCGCAAAGCTACACAGTGCCCGGAGCCGAAACGATCAGATAGCTCTGGATCTTCGTCTCTATCTTCGTGATCAGTGTGATCGTTTTATGCTGCTCCTTGATGAAACCCGCAGGGCTTTTGTGGTTTTGGCCAGAAAGTATATGGGCCAGATGATGCCAGGGTACACCCATACTCAGCGTGCCCAGCCCGTGCTTGTTTCTCATCACATGATGGCCTATTATGAGATGTTTGGTCGTGATCGGGAGCGCATTGCAGACTGCAGAAAACGAATTAACATCATGCCCCTGGGTGCTGCGGCCATGGCTGGAACCGGCCTGCCCATCAACAGGGAAATGGTTGCTGAGCTGCTTGGTTTTGATAGCGTTACTGCAAATTCCATGGATACTGCGGGAGACCGTGATTTTGCCATCGAGTTTCTGTCCTGCTGCACCATGATTCAGCTCCATCTCTCCCGTCTGTCGGAAGAGCTGGTGCTCTGGTCCACTCAGGAATTTTCTTTTGTGCAGATTGCAGATAAGTTCTGTACTGGATCCTCCATCATGCCGCAGAAGAAAAACCCGGATATTCCGGAGTTGATTCGTGGAAAAT
This sequence comes from Desulfocapsa sulfexigens, assembly GCA_015662865.1. GTDB lineage: Bacteria > Desulfobacterota > Desulfobulbia > Desulfobulbales > Desulfocapsaceae > Desulfocapsa > Desulfocapsa sulfexigens_B. The sequence continues at coordinate 8,961 of DQTH01000066.1, read as the reverse complement.
CAGGTCGGGTGGTTGGAAGCCTCATGTCGCTCATCACGCTGATGAAGGGCCTGCCTCTGACCTACAACCGTGATCTGCAGGAAGATAAAGAACCGGTTTTTGATGCAGTGGATACGGTTTCAGCTTCCCTTAGTATCATGGCCGAGATGCTTGGTAATCTTAAGTTTAATACGCAGCGCCTGAAAGAGGCGACTGACACAGGTTTTATGACCGCAACGGATCTGGCCGATTATCTTGTTCTGCATAATGTACCTTTTCGTGAGGCGCATGGTATTGTGGGAAGAGCGGTTGCTGTCTGCATAGAAAAAGGTTGTGAACTGACAGATTTAAGCCTTGATGAAATCCGGGAATTTTCTCCGGAAATCGACAAGGATGTTTTTGACGTATTGAGTGTCGAAGGTTCTATAAACTCAAGAGTCTCGACAGGAGGAACCGCGACATTGCGGGTTGAAGAGGCAGTGCAGGCTGCTGAAGAACAAATGTCCATTGTTGGAGATTGAAGATGTTTACAAAAGCGCATGTTGCAGGAGCAATACTCCTTACCGGAACTCTACTTCTGGCAGGAGGCTGCGGATATAAAACAGGCCCTGTTCCTCCGGATACCATCGTCCCTAAAGCAATTGAAGATCTGCGATATTCGGTGAGTGAAAAAGGTGTGACTCTGAGCTGGTCTTTTCCCACTGAAACAATCAGAGGTACTGATCTTACCGATATTTCAACTTTCGATGTGTATCGCGCTGTGGTGCCTTTGAAGGATTACTGCCCTTCATGTCCCATTCCTTTCAGCGAGGCGGTAAAGGTTCCCGGTGGGGAAGTGGATCCTGAAGGAAAACGGCAGGCCGTGTATGAGACTGCTCTTCTTCGTTCCGGGCATAAATACTTTTTTAAAGTAAACGCCAGAACAAGCTGGTGGGCGGCAAGTGCTGATTCAAACATTGTTTCCTTTGTCTGGCATATTCCCACCAAAGCGCCTGAAGGTGTGACGGCAAAAGGTGCGGACTCCAGTGCTGTTGTAAGCTGGCAACCCGTGACAAAGCTCATGGACGGTCAGGATATCACTTATCCGCTGCTGTATCAGGTACAGCGCAGTAAGGACAATGCTGCTTTCAGCAATATCGGCAATCCAACCGGCGAAACACGGTTTGTTGACAGAGCCCTGAAGAACGGCGAAACATATTACTACAAGATTCAATCGATACTGATGGTTGATGGCAATGACGTAAGTGGTGGTCTTTCCGGATCTGTCAGCGTTACAGCTGTTGACCAGACTCCACCGGCACCTCCCACAGGTATTACAGTGGTGGAAACTGCCGGAGGCATCAAAATATTCTGGGATAAATCCCGCGAACCGGATGTGAAAGGCTACAGGGTTTACCGTCGCAGTGCGTCAGCGAATAAAGCTAAACAAATCGGTGATGTGAGCGCAGTTTATTCTATTTTCGAAGATACTGATGTGTCGAAGGATGGCAGCTATTATTACTCTGTAACTGCTTACGATAAAATGAATCCGCCAAATGAGAGCACCAAATCCCGTGAGGCAGGAGTACGGCATTAAATAATTAATGTAGTTCCATATGAAACTCAGTAATAAATGTTTTTTTGTTACTGGCAGCCTTGTGGAAACTGGATCGGAGTCTACGCTTACCTCCCGCCTTCGCGGGAATGACATATAGCCGATCCCGTGTCACACCCCCCGCGGAGGCGGGAGTCTAGATTATTGTTGGCTGAGTCTCGTTAATAGCCACTAAAGATAATGTACGGAAAGTAACCATGAATCATTTTGAATACAAAGACGGTGAGCTCTTCTGTGAAGAAGTGCCGGTCAGCCAGATTGCCAGCGAAGTGGGAACGCCCTTTTATCTTTACTCAAAGGCAACTCTGACCCGCCATTTTCAGGCCTTTGACTCAGGTTTTGAGGATATTGATCACATCACCTGTTTTGCTGTGAAAAGCTGCTCGAATATTGCGGTCCTTTCCCTGTTTGGGAATCTTGGCGGGGGAGCTGATATTGTCTCCGGTGGCGAGTTGTTTCGTGCCCTTAAGGCTGGTATGGACCCCAAACAGATTATCTATTCAGGTGTGGGCAAAACAGAAGAAGAACTGCGTTATGGAATGGAATCCGGGATTCTTCTTTTTAATGTGGAATCAGAGCAGGAACTGCATCGTTTAAACAAAGTGGCCGGTGATATGGGAATGAAAGCCCCTGTTGCCTTTCGGGTGAATCCGGACGTGGATCCCAAAACACATGCCTATATCTCCACAGGCCTTGCCAAAAATAAATTTGGAATCCCCATTAATGAGGCTCTGGATCTGTATAAACAGGCCGCAGAGATGGAGAATATTGAAGTTAAGGGAGTGAGCTGTCATATTGGTTCCCAGCTGACACTGATATCCCCATTTGTGGAAACTCTGCGCAAGCTGAAGAATTTTGTGGGCCGGCTGACAGACAATGGAATCAACATAGATTATATTGATATCGGCGGCGGTGTTGGCATCACTTATGATGATGAAGAGCCACCTCATCCACAGGAATACGCGAAGGCCATTAAAGAGGAACTTACTGATTTAAAGATTACTCTGATACTTGAACCCGGACGGGTGATTGTCGGTAATGCTGGTATCATGGTCACTGAAGTACAGTACACCAAGACCAACCGCGGCGGTGAGAAAGAGAAAAATTTTGTCGTGGTTGATGCTGGAATGAATGATTTGACCAGACCAAGTCTTTACGGGGCATATCACACCATTCAGCCGGTAAAGGAAAACAACGGCGCCTCTCAGGTTGTTGATATTGTCGGACCCATTTGTGAAACCACTGATTTTCTGGCAAAGAATCGTGATTTTCCGGAAGTGAAACAGGGCGATCTGCTGGCTGTTATGAGTGCCGGAGCCTATGGCTTTACAATGGCCTCCACCTATAATTCCAGGCCTCGAGGGGCAGAAGTTATGGTTTCCGGTAATGATTTTGAAGTTATACGCGCGCGGGAAACCAGGGAATCCCTGATTCAGGGAGAGAGTGTCCCGGGATTTTTGGAGAATTGAAATGAATGTTGAATACCCTGTAACGTTTGCCAAAATGAGCGGGACAGGTAATGATTTTATAGTGATCGACCACCGCAGATCCCTAGTACCTGTGGATGATCAGCCGGAATTTGTCAGCAGGGTGTGCCGCCGCATGTTCTCGGTGGGTGCAGACGGCGTGATCTTTCTGGAACCCTCTGATAAAGCTGATTTCAGCTGGCGTTTTTATAACGCAGACGGCTCTGTTGCTGAGATGTGCGGCAATGGTGCCAGATGTGCGGCCCGCTTTGCCCATGCACGTGGAATTGCGGAAAAGAAAATGACTTTTGAGACCCTTGCCGGAATTATTGAGGCAGAAGTGCTGACTGATGAAGAGATAAGTCTGCTCATGACCACCCCCCTTGATATCCGGAAAGGGCTGGAAGTAACGTTTGGCGGTACAGAACACTCTGTATCTTTTATGAACTCCGGTGTCCCCCATGCAGTGATTTTCATGGATGAAGAAACAGAGATCCCAGTGAAAGTGTGGGGGAAGGAGGTCCGGTTTCATGCTGTTTTTCAACCAGCCGGAACCAACGTGAATTTTGTCCAGTCCATGGCTGATGGTGGTATCCGGGTCCGTACCTACGAACGCGGTGTGGAAGACGAAACAATGGCTTGTGGTACCGGAGCAGTAGCTGCGGCCATCTTTGCTGCAGAAAAAGGAGTATGCTCTTCGCCCGTACGTGTCACCACGTCCGGCGGGGAGCAATTAAAAATTGTCTTTGATCTGCAGGAAGACGGCCATGCTGAAAACGTATATCTGCAGGGGCCGGCCAGAATAATATATATCGGCCAGTTAACGGCTGAAGCATTACTATAAAAGAGTTTGGAGATATCATGGAAAAGTACCACGGCGCAATAGTCGCGATTGTTACCCCCTTTATCAACAACGAAGTTGATGAGCAGGGATTGATTGATCTCATCAATTTTCAGATCGAAAACGGAACCCACGGAATAGTTCCCTGCGGCACCACCGGCGAATCAGCAACCGTCAGCTTTGATGAGCATAAACGAATCATCGAGCTTACCGTGAAAACAGTGGCCGGTCGTGTTCCTGTCATTGCAGGAACCGGTGCCAACTCAACAGCGGAAGCCATAGATCTTGCCAAAAGCGCAAAAGCAAGTGGTGCTGATGCCACTCTGTCTGTGGTTCCATACTACAATAAGCCCAGTCAGGAAGGTTTGTATCTGCACTTTAAAGCAATTGCCGAGGCTGTTGATATCCCAGTGATTATGTACAATGTTCCCAGCAGGACTGTTACCAATATGCTGCCTGAAACCGTTGCCCGACTAGCCAAAATAGATAATATCATCGGCATTAAAGAAGCCTCCGGTTCCCTGCAGCAGATTACAGAGGTGATTCGCCAGTGTCCTGACGACTTTATCGTTCTTTCAGGTGATGATTTTACCTCCATGCCAACTGTTTTTATTGGTGGCAAAGGTGTTATTTCTGTTACATCAAATGTGCATCCACGCGGCATGGCAGATCTTATGGAAGCAGCCCTGGCTGGAGATATTAAGAAGGCTAATGAAATTCATTACAGTCTCTATCCGTTGATGACATCCATGTTCTCCGCTCCCAATCCGGTTCCGGCCAAGAAAGGAGCTGAACTGCTAGGTAAAATTAAGGACGGTTCGCCACGTCTGCCAATGAGTGGAATTGATGATAAATCCCTTGAGGCTGTAACTGTTGCCATGAAAGGCGCAGGGATTTTATAAAAACAGGACAACAGGCTGATGGCAAGTCTGGCAGGGAGGAAGATTTTTTCTTTTTGCCTTGCCGGCAGCCTGTGAACTACAGCTAAAATTGATTTTTTTGGGAATAATAAAATGATAAACGTAATAGTAGCAGGTGCAGCCGGAAGAATGGGACAGCGCATCGGGTATATGGTTTCCGAGCATCCTGAACTTAATTATGCGGCAGCATTTGAGGCTCCGGGAAATCCGGCAATTGGGCGTGATCCCGGTGAAATGGGTGGCTGGGGCAGTGCGGGAGTTACCATTGAGGAAGGGCTTGATGCTGTGATTGATAAAGGTGATGTGATCATTGATTTCACCTTTCACAAGGCCACAATGGGTTTTGCCAAAGTTGCTGCAGCGCATAAAACAGCCATGGTCATCGGCACCACAGGGCTTTCCGCAGAAAATCTGGAAGAATTGAAGACCCTTAGTGCAGATTTCCCCTGTGTACAGGCGCCAAACATGGCGGTGGGCGTAAATGTCCTTTTTAAACTCGCTGCCAAGGCTGCCTCGATTCTGGGTGATGACTATAATATTGAGATTGTCGAGCTGCATCACAACAAGAAAAAGGATGCCCCTTCAGGTACTGCCCTCAAACTTGCTGAAATGGCAGCCTCGGGAGTAAACAGAGATCTTGCAGAAGTGGGCGTCTACGAGCGTAACGGAATCATCGGTGAGCGCACTGTAGAAGAGATTGGCGTGCAGACAGTCCGTGGTGGCGATATCGTGGGTGAGCATACCATTTATTACTGTGGTCCGGGAGAACGTATCGAAATAACTCACCGTGCTCACAGTCGTGATAACTTTGCCCAGGGTGCAGCCAAGGCCGCGGCCTGGGTAGCCGGAAAAGAGCCGGGACTCTACACTATGTTTGATGTCCTTGGCCTCCAGGACTTATAAGGATTGAATAAAAGAACAAGGGTATGGATGGGGCTGGGCTCAAACCTCGGTGACAGCCTGAAAATCCTGCAGCAGGCCTGGCAAACCCTGGGGCAGGATGAAACAATAAGCCTCATTGCTCTTTCCCATCCTTACCTTACATCCCCTGTGGGGATGGAAAGTGAATGCCTGTTCCTGAACGCTGTGGGTATTCTGGAAACATCCCTTGACCCGGAGAAACTTCTTACTCTCCTGCAGCAGGTGGAAAGAGGATTTGGCCGTAACAAAAAAACCGGAGCAGACGGGTATCAGGATCGTCTGCTGGATCTGGATATTCTCTATTATGGCGATCAGGTGTTATCCTTCAGTAACCTGGTAGTGCCCCATCCACATATCGCAGACAGGCTTTTTGTTCTGGCACCTCTCACAGAGATCGATCCTGACCACTGCGACCCACTTACAGGAAAGAGTGCAAAGAGTATGCAGAATGAACTGCAGCAGCAACTGAACAGCGGCAGAGAGGTTCGTCAGGAAATCAAGCGTAATACATGGCCTGACACCTCGTAAGGGGGTATAAAAGTGTCTTGTGGGTGTGTGTAACATTCTGATTTAAAATTAAATCCATAAAAGCTTGTTTTTTATTGCTGCTGATATGGATTAAGGCACTAAATATCAATCGACTTTTGTGAAAATTTGATAGTATACTATTCAAGTGAGCCCAATAAGATTAGTTATCATAGGCCTTCTCCTGTACATCGGCTACAAACTGGTGACCGGTGACTGGAAAAAGAAGACAACAGACAAAGCAAAAAAATCTGTACAGGATAAGCAGGATGACAGTACGATAACAGATGTGCTTGTTGAGGATCCTGTCTGTCATAAACTGGTTCCGCGACAGCAGGCGGTTCGTCTGGAACATAAAACTAGAAAAGAAACAATTTTTTTTTGCAGCGAAGCATGCTGTAAACAATTTGTCAGTCAAGAGGGAGACAAAGAATGAAATTTTTTATCGACACTGCAAATATTGAGCAGATAAAAAAGGGTGTGGAAATGGGTATGGTTGATGGCGTAACCACAAACCCGTCACTCATTGCCAAAGAGGATAAACCTTTTGAACAGATCCTCAAAGAAATCGTTGAAATTGTGGATGGCCCGATCAGTGCAGAGGTCGTAAGCCTCGAAGCTGACGGTATGGTTGAAGAGGCCAAAGTGCTTGCAGCCATGAGTGATAACATTGTGATTAAGATTCCAATGATCATGGAAGGCATTAAAGCTGTTAAAAAGCTGACAGCCCTTGGTATCAGAACAAACGTTACCCTGATTTTTTCTGCTGCTCAGGCCCTGCTTGCGGCAAAGGCCGGCGCTACCTATGTTAGTCCGTTTGTCGGGCGTCTTGATGACATCGGCACCCCTGGGATGGATCTTGTTAATGAAATCATGGCAATCTTTCGTAACTATGGAATGCCCACGGAAGTGATTGTCGCAAGTGTAAGAAGTCCCCAGCATGTCATGGAATCCGCAGCCATTGGTGCTGATATTGCAACCATTCCTCTCAAGGTCATCGAACAGCTTGCAAAACATCCGCTCACTGATATTGGTATTGAACAGTTCCTTGCTGACTGGGAAAAGCGGAAAAAATAGAATTTCAACAGGCTGATTTATGGGAAAAAACGCCAGGTTACTGAGTTTACTTTCCGGTGTGCTACTGATCTTTTCACTGCAGACAGAACTGAAAGCAGAGATGTATGTCTGTGTGGATGTAAGTGGAAAAGCACAGTACACCAATATGAATATCTCAACAAACTGCCGTCCCCTAAGTAAGCGCGTTGGAATTATCAGGAGACCGGGATCAAGTAGTCGCCTCAGTTTCAGTCAGCCAAGAACATTCAGGCAGCGGAAACAGCGTAAACCTTCGTCATATGACCATTATATCAGCCGATCCAGCCGTCGATATAATGTTGATCCCTTTCTCATCAAAGCTGTAATAAAGACTGAATCAGATTTTGACTGCTATGCCCTGTCAAAAACTGGTGCTCAGGGTCTGATGCAACTCATGCCTGCCACTGCACGGGAACTCAAGGTCAGAAATCCTTTCAATCCCCATGAAAATATCGATGGTGGAACAAAATATCTGAGAAACATGCTGGATATCTTTGATGGGAATGTTCCGCTCAGTCTTGCCGCATACAACGCCGGGCCCACACTGGTAAAACGGCTGCAGAGGATTCCGAGAATTCCTGAAACTATTAATTACGTCAGGAAAGTGCTAGGGCATTATAAAGGATATAGAGGATATCTTCCGAAATAACCGGTACGACTTGCCAGAAATGATAAGAAATAAACGTATGAACAAAGGCAAAGTATGAACCGGTTAATGACATGGCCAAACGTCCTGACCGGCCTGCGATTTGTTATGATCCCGTTGGTGGTGATCCTCCTCATGCAGGAGCAGACCACACTTGTTGCCTTTCTGGCTTGGTTTTTTTTGTGCTGGCTGCAGCCACAGATTGGCTGGATGGGTATCTGGCCAGGAAGTATAGTTGTGAAACGGTCTTCGGCAAACTAATGGACCCGCTCGCAGACAAACTGCTGGTCAGCGCAGGATTGATCATGCTCATTCCCCTGGGGCGTATACCTGCCTGGATCTGTCTGCTTATTATCAGTCGTGAGATTTTTATCACCGGACTTCGTGGTCTTGCCGCATCCACCGGAAAAGTTGTTGCTGCTGATAATCTTGGAAAAATAAAAAGTAATTTTCAGTATTACGGCATCGGCTTTCTCATCTTTCCTTTAAATCTTCTGCCAATTCCCTACCAGTATGGAATCGGTTCAATACTGATTTATCTTTCCGTTGTTCTGAGCATCTGGTCTGCTGCTGATTACACCTATAAGTTACGCGATATCTTTGTGGAGACTTCCTGATAGCCATTTTTCTTGACAGTTTGGGCGCAGTTACGGTATTACTCTCATGTCCATTCCGAATGTGCCGGAGTGGTGAAACTGGTAGACGCACTGGACTCAAAATCCAGCGATCTTATGATCATGTCGGTTCGACTCCGACCTCCGGCACCAGTAAAATACAAGGCTTTATCCCAGTAATAGTGGGGTAAAGCCTTTTTTGCTGCCTATCGTGCCTTCCAAGGCGCTTGCTTTCTTTTGCCATTTTATGCTATCTTTTTATAAATAGTCGGCCCTGAGAAAAGGACCAAGATACTGATATAAAAAGAAAATAGCTCAAAATAGTAGTGCTGAAGTTGCAAGCATATGGTAGTATTCCTC
>DQTH01000160.1 GCA_015662865.1 Desulfocapsa sulfexigens | reverse complement strand
GAGGCAGTGTCTGACAGGGACGGTTATTTTACTATACCCGGAGTAACCGGAAAGATTGCCTTTAATACTCCTTTTTTACAGGTATACAAGCCAGGTTATGTGGGTTGGAATTCCAGGCGGATTTATCTTGGCTATTATGATGCCGACATTAAACTCGCGCGCACCAAAAGAAGAGAGAACTTTGTTATGAAGGATCAGGATATTTTCCTTGAACCGTGGAAGAATGATGGGCGGTATAATTATAATAGTCATGGCAGTTTTATTGGTCAGCCTTCAGGTTTTGAAGAAGGTTTTGAGGAGGGGGAAAATTATGAATCAAAATATTGGAAGGCCAAACGGTATGAAACTCCCTTCAGCGTTGCAGAAAGAGACCAATGGGATAAAGAAGGGAGACGGAAAAACAGGAAGTGGCACAAAGATTGGCGTATGGAGGAGAAGTAATATGAATATTCACATGGTCAGTTTTACTCTGGGTTTCTGTCTGTTGAGTCCGTTCCCGTCTTTTGCCTATGATAATGAAAAAACGCACCCGGCGCTAACGGCAGAAGCTGTCAATAATACTGTATTGCTGGAAACAGTTTTAAAAGATCAGTTGGGCTTTGCAGAGGGGGCTGGACAAGGACTCAACAACGGCAACGAAACTCGAGAAATAACCGAATGGCTCCAAGATGGTTCCAAAGAAGAGGACGAACCCAACTGTCGTGCCTCCAATCATTTTCATGATCCACTAAAACCCTGGGATGAGTCCATGCTGACAGATCCACTCTGGTATGTTGACTTGTATTGTGGCAATGAGGGACTGTTTACAACAAAACACTCAAATATTTCCTGGGCAACAGGGATTAAAGATGCCGCCGGGAATACAATGCCGGAGACAGTCAATGGGATATCAGCGCCTGAGAATCGGAACGGAAGGAACTGGCTTGTGGCAAGAGAACTGTATTATAATGCACTCACAGAAGAAAATCCGCAACAGAGAGAGGCCTTTTTCGCTGAAACGTTCAGAACTATTGGCTATGTGCTGCATCTTCTTGAGGATATGGCAGTTCCGGCCCACACAAGAAATGATTTTTCAGAAGGGCATAAACAGAATATCGGATGCCCGGATGGCGGCTGGTTTTGTGGAACAAAGTGGGTCGGCAATCCCTATGAAGGTTATGTACGGGATCATTTTAATGATGAAATTTTACCACTGATATCTTCTGATATCAGCAAGCCATTCACCGGAGAAAAAATACTTACCAACTTCTGGGATACAGAAACTTACACTCCCGGTATGGAGCCATCAACCAGTTCAACCCAAGGTCTTGCCGAATATACGAACAGTAATTTTGTCAGTCAGGCAACGATATTCAAAACTCAGGATGAGGATCCTTATCACGCTTATCCATATCCGGACGAAGCCAGTGTGGCAAAAGATGGATATCCCGATGAAGTTGACTTGCGGATACTGGTAAAAATGGCAAAAGACGGTCAGATGGACAGGCTAACCTATCTGAGCAAAAACAAACATGGCGAAACCATAGACCGCTTTCTTAAACCTCGCTATTTGACCTCGGGTACTGAATGGACTTATGGTGATCAAGTGCCAAATCATTTTGAGCTTGAATATTACCTGGATGATGGTTGTTTTCAGGACTATGCCATTAAACTTCTCCCTCGCGCCATAGGTTATTCCGCCACTCTCCTCGACTATTTTTTCCGCGGCATCATAACCGTAACAGATGTTTCCCTGACACTTGACTCCAATAAAGCCATCAGTCAGCTGGATGTTACCCTGGCAAATGAAACACTTCAGAGCGATAATTCCATCGAACCCATGGAGAACGGCAACTTCTCCCTCGCATGCATATATACAGACTCTGCCGGAGTCGAATATTTCCAGCTTATGGAGAACATTTATCAGGTTACAGATGAAAACGATCCGGTTAATGTGGGTGAAATCACCCTGCCGCTTATCCTTGATGAAGCAATTCCCCAATCAGGTGTTGACCCTGAGTGCACCCTGATATACAGAGGAAAACTCGGAGCAGAAGAAGATGCGGTTGCCGGAAAGATTTTTTCCCTGGGACCCGCTTTTACAATTAATGTTGTTCCCTGGTTTAGCGATTCAAACAATATTCCCAATCAGGGAAAGATACTGTTGTTAGAGATAAGCAATCAATCTGACCGTGTTTTCCGAAATGGTAATTTCACACTCCAGTACAACCTGCTCGCAAATCCTGCGGTAACCGGAAGCGCTTCCTGCGGTACAACTGGCTGTAGTGGCACTTGCGAAGCACAGGTTGCGGTTGCTGAGATCATAGAAGGCGACACAGTGACTCTTCAGTTTTATCTTCCCAGTGACACGTGGGTAACCACCGATAATCTCAAGGATATACAGTGGAATTTGCATTATGATGGCGAGGTCGATAATCAGGGAGCTATCGGGTATGACATAGCCTTTCCCACCGAAGAACAGCTTTTACAGGGCTGGGGAGATATCCTTTTCAATGAAGAATGGGAAGAGAGCATCACAGGTTACCCTGAAAATAACTGGTTACACGGTTCCTGCTGGTTATCGGCAGGTTCGCAGGGTACTCATGTGTTCAACGAAAATGCTAAAGCTCTGTCTAATATTTTAGTGAGAATAGCAACTGATGCCACATTTCATGCCCTCAGTTGTTCCAGTCGGATAGATCTTGATGTTATGGTTACCGGTAATACCTGGCTGCTGCTGAATGTTTTCTTTTCATTGGAGAACCCGGTTCAGGTTGAAGGTACTGATAAACAAGATCAGTTTGTGCAATTTACATTTAACGATGGTTATACCCTGATTTTTTACGATGCAGCAGTCAGTCTTGATGCATGGCCACCTTCATCATTTATTGATGATCCCAGGGTTCTTTATATCCCTGTAAGTGAAGGTGTTTTGGTTGCCAAAAATGTGATGTCTCTTTTTGTGTCACATGGTGTCGTGGTTCCTGAGCATTTAACACTCAATGAGATAAAACTGATGCAGGAAATGGAGATTCTTGATACAGCTCCTGCTGATACCCAGACAATGTTAATTTCACTGGATGCTGTAAGATTGATAAATATTTCCGAAGGCTTTAATTATTGCCAGTAGTGATGGTTTTGTTTAAATTATATTTTGCCATCGTGAGGCTGGAATTTTGTTATTATATTTCGTACTGGATTCCTTTTTTTGGGTGTGAGTGATAGAGCAAGTACATTTAGAATTTGGAGTTTATACTTAGGCCTTTTTCATGGTGTTTATCTACGCGATCATCAAATAATAAAAAATAAAAATAATTGGAGTAATAAAATGTCAACAGAAACTGGAGCTGCAGTCTCGAAACAGAAACTGCAGGATCTGAAAGGTCGAATGCTGGCCTTGAAGGAGCATCTTTGACTTAGATCGACGAAAAGACGATCTGGAAAATCTGGAACAGCAGACTTTAATGCCCGGGTTTTGGGATGATGCAGAGACCGCTAAAAGAGTTCAGAAAGAGCTTGGCCGCCTGCAGGATGCTATTAAAGGCTGGGAAAACAGCTGGGATGAGTTGGATGAGGCTGGTCTTTTACTCGAAATGGCAACTGAGGAAAAGGACAGCGATACAGAGCATGAAGTAGCTGCAGCTTTGCCAGACATGGAAACCGCTCTTGAAGTTGCTGAGCTCGAATGTATGTTCTCAGGTGAGCATGATGCATCAAACGTCATGATATCCATTCACGCTGGAGCCGGTGGTACCGAAGCTCAAGATTGGGTGAGTGATAAGAATTCGCTTTCCGTTGGGAAAGTACCAGGGGAAAAATACGGCTCCAGCCACCAAATTGGTACTCCAAAATGAACT
>DQTH01000218.1 GCA_015662865.1 Desulfocapsa sulfexigens | reverse complement strand
GATACAAACAGGACAAAGGTTATTGCGGAATAGTTCCGCTGTGACTGGACATTAAGCAAGTCCGAAACTTGAGATTAAAGTAAACTGATAATGACAATTCTCTATCATGACACCAACTGGCTGGTGGTCAATAAGCCTTCCGGTATATCCACCCATCGAGCCCATGAAGGTGACACCGGTCTTGTGGAATGGTTGAGTCTGCACCATGATTTGCAGGTTCATACCTGCTCACGCCTTGATAAAGGAACAAGCGGAGTTGTGGTTTTTGCTCTCACTCGGGAAGCTGTGACTGAAGCACAGCTTATTCATGAAAATGACAGGGCACAGAAAATCTACTTTTTCATTGCCAGAAAGAGTTCCCGAACCACATGGGTCAGTAAAGAACCGCTTGATGGAAAATCATGTAAAACCGTTTTTGACACTGTACAGGAAGGTACAGTTTACAACCTGTACAAAGCTGTTATTCATCGTGGTAGAACACATCAGATCAGGCGTCATGCTGCGGATTCCGGAATACCACTGCTCGGGGATGAATTATACGGAGGGCCACCATTTGTCCGGCTCTGTCTACACTGCAATGCAGTGGACTGGCCAGAAATTGACCAGAGACTGGAAGCTGAACTGCCGAAATGGTTCAAAACTTGTCTTAATGGACCAACAGAGGAAATAACAGGTCTCGCACTAGCTGATAAACGGTACCCATTTTTAACTTCAGTGAGCGATTGCTGCAGATTGATTCATCGTGGAGAATATTCTGAAGAAGATATTGCCATTGACAAATATGGAGAATGGCTCTGCGTCACAGGCTATGACGAATCCACATCGGCAAAGCAGCTCCTGCGCAGACTCAGAACGATGCTCAGTGCTCTTTCTGTGGCTTGCAACTGTCGGGGAGGGGTGGTCAAGACGAGCCTGCGTGACCCGCATAAAAGACAGCTTTTTGCCGATTTTGCGCGTTGGGGAGAGACGGTTCCTGAGCCTTTCCTTGTCCGTGAACATGACCTTCATTTCAGTGTGCGGCTCAATGATCATCAACATGTCGGTCTCTTTCTTGATCAGCGCGATTCCCGTAGCAGAATTGCAGAAATTGCCAAAAACAAACGGGTGGCCAATCTGTTTGCCTTCACTTGTTCTTTCTCAATTTATGCACTGCATGGTGGCGCTGAAGTTGTTTTTTCAGTGGATCTTGCCGCAGGTTGCCTGAAGCAGGGACGGGAAAATGTTGCCATAAATCAGTTGGCGAGTGCTGGTAATGCAAAATTCATCAAAGAAGATGTGCGCAAATGGCTGGCCAGGCAACTTCGCAAAAAACAGAATGATCCACATCATTTTGTCCCCTTTGATGTGGTCATCTGTGATCCTCCGGTATTTGCCTCGTCCGGAAAAAAGAAAAGCTTTCATGTGGAAAAAGAATGGCTGAACCTGGCCAGTAACGTATGGGACATTCTTGCCCAAAATGGCACGGCCCTGTTTTCCAATAACCACCAGCAAGGCTCTGGGTCTCATTATTTTGACATCTTACAGCAACAGTTCTCCCGGGTTACCAGCCTAAATCCGCCTTTAGATTTTCCGCAGATAGCTGGCCGGCCCTCCCACGTCCGTATCTACTGGTGCGAGAAATAGTGGCGGGGAAAAAGCAGCAGGGGGGAAATCAGTAAATAGGATATGAGGAAGTAATTGACTTTCAACTTAATGTTTTGTAGTTCTTCTATTTTAGAAACTGACAATTCACTCTCCAGCAATACAGGATCCTGAATGAAAAAGAACAGTGCAACAGCAGTTCAAAATCGAAATAGAGGCAATGTCAACATATCACGCCTGGCAATGATGAAGACATATCTCACCAGCCTGATGGATGAGGAAAACTGCCAGAAATTAATGCACTGCAGCCCCGAAGTGATAGTACCTATTTATAGTGGCTCAACCCGTATGAGCCCGGCTTCCATTTTTATAAACACCGGTTCAGATGCGGATATGGCATATATTCGACAAAAAGCTCTTGAAAAAGGCGAAGAGTTTACCCTGGCAAAGAAAAATCATACCTGCCATTTCGACGGTCCGGGAGACCAGGGAAGAGATACAGCAAACACCAAATATCTGGCTTATGCAGACACGGAAATCAGTTCACTGCAAAAGAAAAAAGAACATAGGGCCGGTGTGGTTGAAGCCCATAATATCATAACTGATATCATGAAAAATAGAGAGATGATTATCTCTTTTATCTCCCGTGGCCCATTCGGTTGTCCTGTTTCCGATCCAACCTTGCAGATAACAGACTCTTATTATGTTATTCACAGCGAGTATATGCTGTATAGAATGATTGATCCGGAAGCGTTCTCAAAAGATGTTGCTGAAAAGGGGTACATGTTCATCAATTTCCACAGTGCCGGTAAGCTGGATAAAACAAATGTTTCAGCAAATCTCGCAGAACGGCGTATTTACATGGATGTGGAACGTTTTCGATCCTACAGCTCCAATAATCAATATGCCGGAAACTCCATTGCACCCAAAAAAATAAACCACCGCTTCGCCAATATGAACAATATCCGAAATTATTTTGGTGAACGACTGGATGAACACATGTTTATCGCCGGTTTTGAAATGGAGGATGAAATTGTCTATTTCGGTGGTGCCTACCCATCAGGCTGCGGAAAAACAGGAACAGCCATGACCGGTACGCATCTTGTCGGTGATGATCTGGCCAAAATCTTTATTGATTCAGAAAGTGGTGAAGTACGTGCCGTGAACCCTGAAAAAGGAATGTTCGGCATCATCGAAGGCGTGAACCCGGATGATGATCCGGAGACCATGAGTGTCCTTTCAGACGATGACAGTGAAGTTATCTTTTCCAACCTGCTTGTTCGGGACAAAAAACCATACTGGACCGGCATGGGAGAACCACTTCCGCAAACAGGACAAAATTTTGCGGGAAAATGGTCAGCAAAATCAGGCAAACCAGCCTCACATAAGAATGCCCGCTTCACCATTTCCCTGGACAAGCTGGAAAATTACGACTCTGCAACGGAAGATCCTGCTGGAGTCAAACTCAGTGGTCTTTTGTATGGGGGGCGCGATTACACCACCATGCCCACAATTGTCATGGCCCATGACTGGATGAACAGTGTGGTTCATGGTGCAATCATTCGCTCAGCTACCACAGCCACTGAGATCGGTGCTGATGGAAGTGAAAAAAGATCACCTTTTGCCAATGAAGCATTCTTTCCAGGTCCTCTTGCTCAATACATCAGACATTACAAAGCCTTTGGGGAAAACCCGAATATTAAACCGGAAAATCTTCCATCGGGCTTCCAGGTCAACTACTGGCTGCACAAAAGTGGCCGTGGAATTCTTGCTCCGGGTGAAGCCGACGGTCTTATTGGTGAAAAACGCGATACCAAAGTGTGGATGCGGATTATGGCCTTAATGCATCAGGGCAAGGTTGAGACGATCTGGACGCCCATCGGTCGCATTCCCAAATATCAGGATCTCAAAAAATTGTTCAAGAAGGTCATTGATAAAGATTATGAAAAGGATCTCTATAATAAACAATTCTCCCTTTACCTGGAAAATCTGATCAACCGTGTAAACATGTCAATCAACGAATTTGCCAAAGAAAAAGATATGGCGGATGAATTTTTCCACGTTCTTGACACATGGTACAGAGATCTTGCTGCCCTGAAGGCAACCATCGGCCCAATTGTGACACCTGATCAGATGATCGAATATGTAGCTGCCAACCAATCTGAGCAGTAGATTCACACCATTATATAGAAATATTACAATAATTGTCACTTCTACGGCTTGAATAAAAAAAAAGGAGAGGTTCTCCAAAAAGAACCTCTCCTCTGTCAACGCTAAATTTCAGTAGACAACCTGTATCCACCAAAACCTTCCGGTGATGTTACAAAATGTAACTCTCATTCTTTACAGCATTTCTTCACACCACCTTTGTATTAACTGCAATCGCATCAGATTCCTTAATACGGACAGAACTGTCCTCCGTTTCTGCTGTAACCGTCAACGACTTCAAAAGCACCAGAAATCATACCGATACCAACCGGCTTGGAACAACTGGTATGGATCTGTGTATCAAGTGAGCCATCCACATAGATACTGATCTCTGTACCAAGTGTATCATTATCAGTACCGTTGAAGGTAAATTGTTCCCCGGGGGCAACCGTGCTCGAAAATATTTCTCCACCTTTCTTCTGGACTACTTCAACATAGGCACTTCCACTTCCATTATACTGCAGGGTCAGTTGGGTCACCTTACCATCACATTCTCCACAGTCACCATTACCGGGATCAGGATCAGAGCCGGCATCCACAGGACAAAACCTGCCGCCATTCCTGCTGTAACCGTCACTGACTTCAAAAGAACCGGAAATCATACCGATACCAATCGGCTTGGAACAGCTGGTATGGATCTTTGTATCAAGTGAACCATCCACATAGATACTGATCTCTGTGCCAAGGGTATCCTTTTTATCGGTACCGTTGAAGGTGAATTGTTCTCCCGGATCCACTGTCTCAGAAAACACAATATCTCCATCTTTCTTCTGCACAACTTCAATGAAAGCGGTGTTGCTTCCGTTATACTGCAGAGTCAACTGGGTCACTTTACCATCACACTCGCTGCAGTCGCCTGGACCACCAGGACCAGCATCTACAGGACAGAGCCTACCACCGTTTCTGCTGTAACCGTCAACGATTTTAAAAGCACCGAAGACCATACCGAGGCCAACCGGCTTGGAGCAACTGGTATGAATCTTAGTATTGAGAGAACCATCCACGTAGATGCTGATCTCAGTACCAAGAGTGTCCTTTTTATCAGTACCGTCAAAAGTAAATCGTTCCCCTGGAGCTACATCGCCGGAAAAAACAATATCTCCACCTTTCTTTTGCGCAACTTCAATAAAAGCGCTGTCACTTCCGTTATACTGAAGAGTCAGCTGGGTCACTTTACCGTCACACTCACTACAGTCACCGAATTCACAAGTTACACCCGCATCTACAGTCAGATCTGATTGGGCCAATGTAAGATGAATTACACCGCTGAGACCGGTATCTGAATCGACATCACTATCTTTATCTGCAGATCCGTTGTTCTGTGCAGTAAACACAGGGGTGCCATAATCACAGACATCTACGGGTACGGTATCAAGATTAACGTTTACGCAGTAGTCGCCGGCAACAAGATTATCAAAGAGATAGAATCCGTCATCATCAGTATAGGTTGTGGCCAGAACATCAGCCGGATCATCACAACTTACCAGGTCAACCATTACATCAGCAATTCCTGCATCACACTCAGCACCAGTATCACCTACATCACCGACAATACCGTTGTTATTTGTGTTATCACAGTCCTGGATACCATTGGAGTTCAGGTCTTCCCATACACGATCCCCCAGACTTGCAGGTCCAGGGCAAAGAATTCCAGCATCAACTGTGAGGTCTGACTGGCCAGCATCGACATTAACTGCCAGACTCATGCCTGTGGCAGGATCAACATCGCTGTCCTGATCATCAGATCCACCATTCCATAGCGTGAATACCGGAGTACCAAAATCA
This sequence comes from Desulfocapsa sulfexigens, assembly GCA_015662865.1. GTDB lineage: Bacteria > Desulfobacterota > Desulfobulbia > Desulfobulbales > Desulfocapsaceae > Desulfocapsa > Desulfocapsa sulfexigens_B. Next base: position 288 of record DQTH01000218.1, on the reverse strand, counting down.
CATGCACCTGCAGGCACTGTTGCCAAGTCAACGAGGACGCAATGCTCACCGGCAAGCAAATCTTCAAAGAGATAGAAACCGTCTGCATCGGTAACAGTTGTTGCCAGAACATCAGAGGCATCCTGACAATTCACCAATGCAACTGCCACACCTTCAACTCCTGCAGCACACTCAGCACCGGTATCTCCGACATCACCAATTATACCGTTGTTATCACTAGTGTCCGGTTAAACAAAACTTAATATTGCATAACCTATTGTTTTGTAAGAGTTAAACAACAAAAATGAT
>DQTH01000225.1 GCA_015662865.1 Desulfocapsa sulfexigens | reverse complement strand
CGTTTACTATGGCAACATTCTGGAGCGATTTATGCCAATTTTGCTGCACGAGTGCCCAAGTTGAGTAACTTGCACTCATAACGGGAGTGGCTGACCTTTACAATCTATTCACAAAATCAATAAAAAATAATTCCACGACAGAAGGAGTGCGGTATGAGCAAGTTTGACTATGATATAGGCATCATTGGCGGAGGAGCAGCCGGACTGACTGTTTCCTCCGGTGCTGCACAGTTAGGGGCCAAAACTCTACTCATTGAAAAAGAGCCCAACCTTGGTGGTGACTGTCTCCATTTCGGCTGTGTGCCGTCAAAAACCCTCATCCATTCTGCAAAAGTTTACCATAATATGAAACAGGGAAAGCGGTTCGGCTTACCTGAAAATACAGTGGCAGCCGTTGATTACAGTCAGGTGGCAAAACGTATTCAATCGGTTATTGATGTCATTCAGGTACATGACTCTGTGGAACGTTTCAACAAACTTGGTGTAGAAGTAAAATTCGGAACACCTTGCTTTGCTGATGAACATGTGGTGACACTTGGCAGTGAACGCATATCAGCAAAATCCTGGGTTATTGCCACAGGCTCTTCTGCGGCCGCTCCGCGCATCCCCGCTTTAAACAAGATCTCCTATATCACAAACAGAAATATCTTTTCCCTTGATCGCCTGCCTCAATCCATGATTGTGCTCGGTGCCGGACCCATCGCCATTGAAATGGCCCAGGCCTTTTGCCGGCTGGGATCTGAGGTCACGGTTATCCAGCGTTCTGCCCAGATACTGAGCAAAGAAGATAAAGACATGGCTGACGAAGTTATGGATATTCTGGCAAAGGAAGGGATAAAATTCTTTCTGGAAGCAAACGTAACAGATGCCGAGGAAAATGGTAACAGCAAAACAATTACCATTCAGCAGGGAGAAAAGATGACCAGAATTACCGGTGATACAGTCCTTCTTGCCCAGGGAAGAAGCCCAAACCTGGACAACCTTGGTCTTGAAAAAATTGATCTGAATTATACTCCCCGGGGAATTGTCGTTGATAGCAGAATGCGATCATCACATAAGCATATCTACGCCCCCGGTGATATTAACGGAGCATTTCAATTCACCCATGCAGCTGGATATGAAGGAGGTATTGTTGTTTCCAACGCCATTATGCACCTGCCCAGGAAGGTCAACACCCGATGGATGCCGTGGTGTACATTTACAGAGCCTGAACTTGCCTCCATTGGCATGAACGAAAGACAGGCAGAGAAGGCAGGCATCAACTACAACGTGTGGACAGAACAGTTCAAAGAAAATGATCGTGCCCTTGCCGAAGGCGAAGAAAGGGGTAAACTTAAGATGCTTCTCGATAAAAGAGAACGTGTCCTCGGCGTGCAGATTCTCGGGCCCAGAGCTGGTGATCTCATTGGTGAATGGGCAGCGATCCTTGGCAGCGGCATGAAGCTCTCATCCCTTGCCGGAACCGTCCATCCCTATCCTACCCTTGTTGAGATTAACAAGGCGGTTGCAGGGTCATATGTGACACCAAAAATATTCTCCCCGATTGTTAAAAGAATACTCAAACTCGTCTTCAGATTGCAGGGTAAATGACCTGACGACAAGGCTGCCGTACAATGGATCCGTGCCGGCTCCTTCAATGCTGAATATGTGATTAATACCAGAAAAATTCCAATCTTCTATTGTTCGTCCGATCAACTATATAAAATCTTTATTTGACAATTTTCTCTTTTTATTCGATAACTTTCTGCGGTAACTAGTGTCTATTCAGGAATGAGAGTTTTTCTTCTAAATCGAGACGCAGGATAAATTTTGCCGCAGGTGCCCCGTAGGTAATGCCCGTGGTGCATATGTTTGATATTCCGAGAATAAAATTTATCATGCAACGAAGAGTTAGGGGAAAAAGGCCATTTATGGACAGGCAATAACTATCTTTTCCCTGCCAAAATAGTTCATCTGAGAGCATCCATGGATACACTGGGTCAGGATTTTATTAATAATGTTTCAATCATGAAGTCCCGTGTAACAAAATACGCGGTTTACGGGACATTGATTGCCGTCAGTGCCATCATTCTGGCAACGCTGTTATCTGCGCAGTACAATTACGGCGATATCAGTATAACAAATATCATACTTTCCCAGCAGCAGAACTTCACCCTGTGGATTCTGGACGGGATGCCGTTTATCTTCGCGTTCTGGGGGGGCAATATGTCAGCTCAACCATGGCCCTTGAGGCAAGTACAATGGTGCTCGACCAGACCCACGAACTGCGTAGCCAGACAACAGCACTCGAATACCAGGTCATGCATGATGCCACCCATGACTCTCTCACCAACCTTCCCAACAGAATTCTTTTGAGAGATCGACTGGAACAGGCAATACATGTGGCACTCAGGGAGCAAAAAGAGCTTGCTCTTTTCATTCTTGACCTGGACCACTTTAAAGAAATCAACGACACCTTGGGACACCATTGCGGCGATCAGGTTTTACAGCATGTCGCACTTCGCCTGCAGGGTGTTGTGCGGGAGTCGGACACTCTGGCCCGTCTTGGCGGGGATGAATTTGCCATACTGCTTCCTCTGGTTAAGGAAAGAAGCCATGTACAGACTGTTGCTGAAAAAGTCCAAAACTCTTTCCATTCACCCTTTATAGTGGGCGGGCTGAAGCTGAATGTGCAGGCCAGTATCGGTATTGCAATTTCTCCCGAGCATGGGAGAAATGTCGATATGATCATACAACGAGCCGATGTTGCCATGTATGTCTCAAAACAGAACAATGACGATTATGCAATCTATTCCCCGGAGCTTGATAAACACAGTCCAAAACGGCTGACCATGATGGGTGAACTGCGGCAGGCCATTGAAAATGGAGATCTCGTCCTTCATTACCAGCCAAAAATAGATATAAAAAGCAATTGTATCAGTGGAGTGGAAGCTCTTATTCGGTGGCGACACAAAGACCATGGGCTCATTCAGCCCGATGACTTTATTTCTCTTGCGGAACAGACAGGTCTGATCAAACAGCTCTTTTTCTGGGTCTTAAAAACAGCCATTACCCAGGCCTCTGAATGGCATAAAAATCAACTCAACATAAGCGTTGCAGTTAACCTGAGCCCTTCGACTCTGCTGGACCTGGGTCTGCCTGATGTGATTACCGGACTGCTGGCATCACATACATTACCTGCCAACTATCACTAGTGTCCGGTTATTAGTTGAATAATTTAAGCTGTTTACTGACAGGGGCTACGTCGTCCGTGTTGTCTCGCTCTATAATTAGCTGATAAATCGAATCTTTTTCGAATATGGTCACACT
>DQTH01000270.1 GCA_015662865.1 Desulfocapsa sulfexigens | reverse complement strand
TTTATCGATAATATTTGTAAAAGTTTACGAAGACTATTTTTATAAATTACACTATTGCTGCGTTTTCGGCCTGCCCGGGAATTGCTGACATCGTTTCTTTATCCACTAATCTACAAACAGTTTCAAATAGACGCCTGTTTGGACGCTGGTGGGAAATGGAAATAGAAACCACTTAACTATCTAAAATAAAATATGAAATCAACCAGAACGTATTGGAATCCATTGAATGGTAAAAATGATGCTGAATGGGAGCCTATTGAGGGAACCGAGGGAAACCTTTCTCAATTAACTATTGCAGAAGATTCGGTGTCCGGGGATTATACAAGACTGACAAAATTTAAAGACGGATATTCTACCAAGCCATTTGGGGCTAAAAGCCATGATTATCCGGAAGAAATATTTGTGGTTTCGGGTCGCCTGTTTGATGAAGCATTTAATATCTGGCTGGAGCCCGGTTTTTATGCAAGCAGGCCACCGGGGGAAGTCCACGGCCCGTTTGTTGCCGACGGAGATGTTGTAATTCTTGAAATATCCTATCCGAGCCAATCCATAAAAAATCGTTCTGAATAGCTTTTAAGAAATCAGCTCATTTTGAGGGGTATCCCCGCGCAAACCGGGATCCGGTTTCGTGCCGGAAATCTGTATCCCCACAGGCCATCCACAAACTTTATGGCACCTGGGACTACGAGTTTACCGATGCGCAGGGACAAGTTCCGCCGGACTTGCAGGGAGGGGTGGTCGTGCCTGACTCTTTCTTTTTTTCCGGTTTGGCGGACGAATAGCCATCTGCATACCAGCCGCCACCTTTCAGTTGAAAAGAACTTCTGGACATTATTTTTTTTACAGGGCCTTCACAGTCGGGACACTGGGATAATGGGGCATCAGCCATTCTTTGCTGCACCTCGAAGACCTTCTCACATGCTGGACATTCATACTCATAAACAGGCATTTCTCACTCCATCAAACAGATATAATAAACCTAAATATACCGGACAGTAATTCACTTATTTTCAAATCGGCACCACACTGCTTTTCAATCTTATGTTCATTTCAGAACAGAAGGAACATTGCCGAAGCAATGCTAATGTAATGCTCAGATTTGAGGCTGTCAACTCCCCTTTTACTCCCTGAAAGTCATTCTTCAAAGGACATAACATCCGACGAAGACCGCTTCTTTACTTGACTTTTACACATCTCGATATACTATCCTTCTTTCATGGCAGTACATGTATAAAAGAATAATTGAAACAAAAAGATATTAGTCTGGAGAAAGTGATGACAAAAACACTGGTTGAAATGGCAGCAGAAATTGTTCAAGCACAGGGTAATTCAAAAAGCATGTCCATAGACGAGCTACAGAATGCCCTCAAAGAAACTTTTTCAACTCTACAGAATTTGCAGGCAATGGAGACTGGTGAAGCAGTAGTTTCCCAGGAAGATACGCAACCGGCCATTGCTCCTGAAAAATCTATCTTAAAAAATAAAATTATATGTCTTGAATGTGGAGAAGAATTCAAAACACTTTCGTTCAAACATCTTCGTTCCCATGAATTAACAAGGCGGGAATACAGAATTAAATATGGTTTTTCTCTCAGACAGCCTCTTTGTGCAAAATCAATTACAGAAAAGAGAAAAAAGGCAGGAAAAAAACGTGGCATTCCAGATGCATTAAAAAAATCCATTGCAGCACGCAAAAAAACAGCTGCAAGAAATAAAAAGAAATAATATCATTTGGTATTCATTAATAGTCTTATGAAAATTCTCTAATAATGATTGGTATTTTTGATTCAGGAATCGGCGGCATGACCGTTGCTCATGCCGTCGAACAACTTCTTCCTGAATATTCACTAATCTATTATGGAGATATAGCCAGAACTCCCTACGGCCCCAAAAGTCCAAAAACCATCATTAATTACTCCATTCGCAACACGGAATTCCTGTTGAACAAAGGGGCGGAACTCATTATTATCGCCTGCAATTCAGCATCATCAGTAGCAACAGAAACCCTTCGCAAACATTTCCAGGTTCCGATCATTGAAGTTATTACTCCTGCAGCCAAATGTGCCATAGAAAGCAGCAGGAACGGTCAGATTGGTATTATCGGCACCAGAGCCACTGTGAAAAGTGGAATATATCCGAAAACCATTGGACTTAGGTGCCCTGAGTTCAAAGTTCACCAGACTGCGTGCCCGCTACTTGTTCCTCTTGTTGAAGAGGGCTGGCTAAACAAGCGGGAAACTAAGATGATCCTGCGCCGCTACCTTCATCCCCTGAAAGACAAACAAATTGACACCCTGGTCCTTGGTTGCACCCATTATCCGCTGCTGAAAAAGCCGATTCAGGCACGAATCGGCAAGCGGGTCAAACTCATTGACTCTTCCACCCAGACCGCTCAATATGTAAAAGAGTTTCTTGTGCGTAATCCGGAAATTGTTTCCAGGCAGGGTCGTGTCACCCATCGCTATTATGCATCCGACACCACCGAAACAGCCCTGAAAGTTGCTGAGCACATTTTTTCCCGTCCCATGGAGCTGATTATAGAATGACTATTATTCCGGTTGTAAATCGATTAACCTTCTGTTTCTTTCTATTTTTCGTTCTTTTTTCCGGTCCTGAAGCAGTTCTTGCTGAGTCGCCCGAAGCTGTGGCCTCAAGACTGCAAAACCGTTACGACAAAATCCATTCAATGAGCTTTGATTTCACCCAGAGTACCCGTGGCCAACTGAGCGGTCGCCCCAAAAAAGGAAGTGGGCAGGCGTTCTTTGTGAAAACTCCTGCTGACAACAAAAATTCCGAGGAAATTCAGGCCGGTAAAATGCGCTGGAATTATGCCACACCTGAGAGGCAGGTACTGGTGAGTGATGGAACAAACTTTTCCATGTATTTTTCATCCCTTGAGCAGATGATAATAACGCCTGCTGAGGCTCTGCAACAGGATCTGACCTATTCATTTTTCACAGGTTCCGGTAACCTGCTGGAGGATTTTACAATCCTGCCTCCTGATCAGAGCTCTGCAGTTGCCCAGGATAAAACAGAGGTTATCAAGTTGGTACCAAAGGCCAAACAGTCCCAGGTCGCCTTAATTCACCTCTGGGTGACAAAAGATTCACTCATCCGCCGCATAGAAATCCTTGATCAATTTGATACTCTCACAGTCCTTAATTTCAGTAATCTCAAGGTCGACACAATTGATGCGGATGATAAGGTACTCATGGAAAAACTTTTTCAGTTCACACCTCCCGATGGCACAGAAATCATTCACCAGTAATGACGGTTAAGAGCAGCAACAAAAAAGAACATTTTCGCCTGGGCCTTGTGTCCATGCCCTGGTCTATTTTTAACCGGCCATCCATTCAACTTGCCGCCCTGAAAGCTTTTCTTGATCGTGACGATACGCTTGTAACCACTCTTTTCCATCCCTATCTCACGGCTGCAGCTGCCATTGGTACAGAAAACTACCACTATCTTGCAAAAAACAGCTGGGCCGGTGAGGCACTCTATAGCCCAATGCTTTTTCCGGAACAAAGCAAATCTGCGGAAAAGTTTTTTGTTGAGAGTTGCAGAAAAGAAAAAAACCTCAGGCAACTGAATTTTGCAGATTGTGGACAGCTTCTGGAACAAGCCCTTGAGCAATGGATTGCCAGTGTTGATTTTTCCTCTTTTGACCTCATTGGCTTTTCCATCTGTTTTAATCAACTCATTTCTTCACTCACGGCTGCATCACGGATAAAAAAACTCTACCCTGAATTACCCATTGTATTTGGAGGATCCGGTTGTGTGGGTGAAATCGGAAAGTCTCTGCTCCATAATTTTCCCCATATTGACTATGTCATTAGTGGAGAGGGAGAGGAAGCCCTACAGCAACTCTGCCACGCCCTGAAATCTCCCGCAGATGCAGGCGCCTTACCCTCCCGGATACTGACCAAAAAGGCACAGGGATTGGTCAAAAGTAATTGTGCCGGTATTGAGGATATAAACAGTCTGCCTGTCCCGGATTTTGCGCCCTACTTCCGGGAAATGCACAAAATTTTCCCTCAACAACCCTTTGTACCAGTACTACCCGTCGAATTTTCCAGGGGTTGCTGGTGGAACAAATGCACCTTTTGCAATCTGAACCTGCAATGGTGCGGATATCGCTGGAAGACAGCACAAAATATGCTGGAAGAAGTAAAACAGCAGTCCAGTCAATACCAGTGTCTGGATTTTTGTTTTACCGATAATGCCCTGCCTCCAAAAGAAGCTGACATATTCTTTACAAGTCTTGCCAAAGAGAAAACAAACTTTGATTTTTTTGCTGAGGTCCGAGTCATCACTGACCCGGACAAGCCACGTCTCTACCGTCTGGGTGGGCTCTCCACAGTGCAGGTCGGAATCGAATCACTTTCCACCTCACTGCTTAAGAAAATGAAAAAGGGAACCACGGCCATTGAAAATATTGCGGCCATGCGCCAAAGCGCAGAAGCAGGAATTGCCCTTGATGGCAACCTGATCATCGAATTCCCGGGCAGCACAGAAAAAGAAGTTCAGGAGACACTCAACAATCTGGATTTTGTGCTGCCTTTTTCTCCACTTGCCAGTGCCTCTTTCTTTCTCGGTCATGGTTCTCCAGTGGCCGCTGATCCCGGTCGCTACGGAATTCTTGCGGTGACCCACCACAACGGGAACAAAAAGCTGTTCCCTGAAAAACTCCTGAAAAACCTTACCATGCTGATCAAAGACTACCGTGGAGACCGGGTTCTACAGCGTAAAAACTGGAAAGAAGTTTCGGAAAAAATAAATGCCTGGCAGGATTTTCACAAAACAAGAAACCCGTTAAAACCAGCCCTTTTATATCGGGATGGAAGCAGCTTTCTTCTCATTCGCCAGGAGCAGATTAACGGGCCGCCCCTTCAGCATCGACTGCAGGGGATGTCTCGAAAGATCTATCTTTTCTGTCGTGAAATCCGAAAATTTGATGCAATCATTCAGGAATTTCCAAAAATAAAACCGGTAACACTCAGAACTTTTCTTGAGGATCTCTGCAGTAAAAAACTGATGTTCAATGAAAACGGATTATTCCTTGCCCTGGCCATAAACCAGGAGTAAAAAGAATAGTATTCCTTTCCTGTTTATTCATGTTATAATCGCGCAAATTTCCAACCCATTATTCAGCTAACCAATAGGTATTATCATGTCCGAAGACAATGCAAGTTTTGCAGAACTTTTTCAAGAAAGCGAATCCAAACCCGTTCGCCGTCTCAAACCGGGTCAGAAAATCACAGCCACCATTGTTGGCATAAGTGGTGAATCTGTTTTTCTCGATACAGGCGGAAAAAGTGAAGGCATACTCGAGGCTTCGGAATTGCAAAGTGATGATAAAGAATCCACTGCTGCTGTCGGCGACAAACTTGAAGTATATTTTCTAAAAGCAAAGGGTGGCGCACAACTCTTTACCATCAGCATCGGATCCGGAAAAAATACGGAACATCTTGAAGAAGCCTGCCGAAGCGGTATTCCGGTTGAGGGACTTGTTAAAGAGGAAATCAAGGGCGGATTCGAGATCACTCTGGGCGGGTCAATCCGTGCCTTCTGTCCTTACTCGCAAATGGGATTACGGCGCGTTGAAGATGCTGCCGCTGAATATGTTGGACAACGCTTAAATTTCCTCATCACCCGTTTTGAAGAAAACGGCAGAAATATTGTTGTTTCAGCCCGGGCAATCCTTGAAGAAGAGCGGGAAAAACTTCGTGATGCGCTAAAAGAAACCCTTGCCGAAGGAGAGACTGTAACAGGTGTGATCACATCCATCCGTGATTTTGGCGCTTTTGTTGATATCGGCGGTGTGGACGGTCTGGTACCGATTTCCGAGATCGGCTGGAGCCGGGTGGAAAATATCAACGATTACTACGCAGTTGATCAGAAAGTGAATGTGATTGTCAAAAAACTCGACTGGGACAATAACCGTATCACCCTCAGCATTAAAGAAACTCTTGAAGATCCCTGGGAACAGGCTGCGGCGAATCTCAGCATTGGAAAAACCCTTACAGGTAAAGTGGTTCGCCTGGCGCAATTTGGTGCTTTTGTTAACCTTGAGGCCGGAGTGGACGGGCTTATTCACATCTCAAAACTTGGCAAAGGAAGACGCATCAACCATCCGCGTGAAGTTCTCGAAGAGGGGCAGGAAATTGAAGTGAAGGTGGAGAGCGTTGATACAGACGAAAAACGAATCAGCCTTGCACCATCTGATTATGTCAGTGCTGAAGATGACAAAGAATCGGAAGACAAACTTGTGAAAAACTTCCAGAACAGCAGAAAAGAGCAGTCCGGGACATTAGGAACGCTTGGCGACCTCCTGCAGGCTAAGCTTGCGGAAAAATCGAGAGGGAAGAAATAAGATAAAAAACAAGCTTTTGTGGATTTATTTTCAAATCAGAATGTTACAAACACCCACAAGGCACTTATCCCCCCCCTTCTGGGGTGTTAGATTTTCATATCAAATTTTGAGGTTTGTCACCGGCCAGACATAAAATGTCTTGCCGGGCTTATACCCCACTCCGCAGGCACCCTTGTCCAGGTACAGAACCCAGGCCCAGTCAGTTTCAAAAAAGCTTGTTGTGGAAGACCAGTAGCCATCCTGCAGACCTGTAAAGGGATGGCCCTGAGACAGGGCCGGACTGTGAGCACTGCAATCAACAAGAGAGGCCAGCTCATTGATATTTGGCAGACGCCAGTGATTGATGGTGCCCAGGCTTTCCTTATTTGCCTCCTGCACAACATCAAGGGCCTGCTGCCAGTTCACAGGCCCCCTGCTCACATCACAATGTCTGGCCCAGGTAAGTCCGGTTAAATGGTCATGGATCACATCAGATTGTAAGGAAAAACGAGGATCTGGCCATTCTCCTCCCATTTGCAGGGCGCCATCCTGTTTTGTGGCGGAACAGTCGATCGGCTGCCCCTGGGTGTCAAAACATTGTGTTTGACCAGTTGCTGCTAAAATTGAATTACCTGTTCCCCGCACTGGCCAGAAGAGCTGGTATTGATCCTTGCGGCCGTAAAACATCCGTGCCCCTTCAAGATGAACAGACCAGGCATAGGCCGGATGAATGGCAGCAGTGGTAGAAGACCAGTACCAGCCAAGAAAGACATTTACGAATGGATGATCTTCCGGCAGGGCCGGTTTTCTTGTCTGATAGCTGACCAGGCTCCGCAGTTCATTACGGTTTGGCAGACGCCAGTCACGATAGCCACCGTATTCTTCCCTGTTTAACTCTTCTATCTGTACAAAAGCCTCCTGCCAGGTACAGGGAAATGTGACGATATTGGCATCCTGCGACCAGGTCAGACCGGTCAAGTGATCGAGTACTGTTTTATCCTGAAGTTCAAAACGCCCGGAAGGCCAGGGAGTACCTATGCGAAAGTCGCCATCGTGGCCAGTATCACCACAGGCAATCTTTTTTCCACTGCTGTCATAGCAATGTGTCTGGCCAGTGCGTAGCACATAACGCATAGAACTCTGATCCGTAGCTATTTTTTTATTCCAGCTTTATTCATCTTGTAACGAAGTACGCGTTCACTGATTCCAAGGGCCTCAGCTGCCTTTGTCTGAACCCAATGGTGCTCATCGAGCGCGGAAATAAGCATATCCCTCTCAACTTCAGCCAGCCGCTTACTCAGCAAACCTCCCTTGTTCCTACTTTCACGTATTTCAGGAGGAAGGTCGGAAACTGTGATCCTGTTTCCTCGTACAAGGGTAACAAGGCGTTGGATCAGGTGCTCAAGTTCCCGAACATTGCCGGGGAACTGATACTTCACCAGCTGGGACATGGCATCACTGTCAAAGCTGATATCGTTTACTGCATATTTGTCCAGAAAAAACTCGATCAGTTCAACAATGTCATCCCTTCTTTCCCGGAGTGGAGGAATAACAAGCTCCAGCACATTGAGACGGAAAAAAAGATCTTCACGAAAACTGCCTTCAGCTACCATCTGTTTCAGGTTTCTGTTGGTGGCTGTGAGTACGCGTGCATCAATATCAATATCAGTCTCACTGCCAACACGGGTAACTTTCTTTTCCTGTAGAGTTCGCAGAAGTTTTGCCTGCAGGTGAAGTGGCAACTCCCCAACTTCATCGAGAAAAAGAGTTCCACCGGCTGCCAGCTCAAAGCGGCCTCGACGTTTTGCTGCTGCCCCTGTGAAAGCCCCTTTTTCATGTCCGAACAGTTCAGATTCAAAGAGATTTTCCGGGATTGCCGCGCAATTTACTTCAACGAACGGTCCGTCTTTTCGCGGTCCCATCAGATGGATGAGCCTTGCAACCAGCTCCTTTCCAGTACCGGTCTCACCATGAATAAGGGCTGCCCATTCCGTAGGGGCCACCCGATACACAAGTGACAGGAGTTCCTGCATCTGTTTGCTTGAACCGATAATCGAAATCGGCAGTTCAATGCTTTCCAGAGATTCAGCAATCTTTTCTGATTCTTCCTGAACATTTAAACTTTGCTCAATTCTCCGGATTTTCTCGAGGAGTTCGGTGAGATCCACGGGTTTTTCCATAAAATCATCCGCACCGAGCTGCATTACTTTCACAGCAGTGGTGACATCCCCAAAGGCGGTTATCATGATCGCTCTCACCAGCGGAGATAAAGCTCTCATTTTTTCCAGAACTTCGTCTCCATTCATATCTGCCATTCGATGATCCAGCAATACCAGCTGCACAGGAGCAGAGGCAAAAATATGCAGAGCTTCTTCGCCTCCTGAAGCTGTCAAAACTTTATAGCCCTGCTTCTCCAGAAAGCCCTGCAGCATATCCCGCTGTATTTGTTCGTCGTCAACAATAAGTATTAGCATAATAAAAGAAGGTAAAATAGATACAGTACAATCGTAATCAATCACAGGATTTGTAACTCTGCGATTTCCCAATCTCAATTTCGTGAGCCTTCACAGGTGCCTGTGAGGGCTTACGTACAATCAGATAGTTCTACACTGCCATTGGTAGAGTAACCATAAAGCGAATCTGTTGTCTGTCAAAATCAATATCCCAGTCAAGATCACCCTTATGGGCTTCGACAATTTTGTTACTTATCACCAGGCCAAGACCTGTCCCTTTGGACTTTGAGGTAAAATATGGCTCAAAAAGAAGTTTGCTCTCTTCGCTGCTTAGCGTAAAACCACCGTTTACGATCTCCACACGACACATATGCCGGTTTTTAGGTGGCTTAACAGATATTTTCAGAAAACCTCCATTTGGCTGGGCTTCAACACTGTTTTTCAAAAGATTTTCAAATAACTGTTCCAGAAGAACTTTATCGCCTGAGATGTGAATATCCTTCGCACAATCGAATTCAACATCAACTTGCTGTTCTTCACACTGCGCCTGGTAAGGTGTCAATACCCGTGTGATCAAATCCGCCAGATCCACAGATTGCCTGACAACATCCAGGGAATGAATGGACTGTTTGAGTCTGGTTATGATCATATTTGTGCGGTCCACAGCACTTCGCATGGAGACCAGCAGCTTGTGGTGATCCTTATCCAGAGTTTCACTTTCAATCTGCAATCGTTGCAACCCCATGCCAATGGCATTCAAGGGATTTCGTAACTCATGGGTAATCGTTGCTGCTGCTCTGCCAAGGGCTGCGTCTTCGTGCTGGCGAGCCATTTTCCTCTCAAACTCACGTGTCTGCTGCAACCGTTGCCGTTGAACCCGATAGAGCCACCACGATGAAAACAGACCGAAAAGAATCAGCAGGCTCAAAAAAATGATGAATTCTTTTTGCATCTGTGCACGTCGTTTCCCGAAACGATCCATTTTCAAGGCAACAATGAGCTGCTTTTCTCCAATGGGAATTATGCTTTCAATAACTTTATTATTGTCTATGCCATTCGGGGTGATATTACCCTGGCTGGATGCTGACTTGTCTGTACCAAACCTGACATAAGCAATATCATATAAATCATTGAACATTGTCAAAAGACGTTTGACAGATATTTTTTCCAGTGTTTCATCAATTTTTTCAGCTGACAGACCCACCAACACGCAGCCTGCCGGTGATGCTGTAGTTTGTTCGCCCGCAGGAAGAAAAGAGAAAAGGTACAGCAGATCATTGTCCATTCTCTGCAGCCCATTTGATCCCGGGCAGGTTTTATCGGCCAACCAGCCTTTCGGACCGCTGACAGCTACACCACTGCCTGCCTGCACAACTCTAACTCCGGCAAGTCCGGATTCGCCGGCAAAGGCCGTGAGTTCGCCACTGTCAAATGGTTCGATCAGGTCCAGATAGTGGATAAAGCGGGCACTGTTTTCAAGGGACCCGGCAACAATCTCCTCCAGACTGCTTCTTGCGAGTAGAGCATTGCGAATATTTAATTCAACAACTGCTGCCAGAATTTCTGAATGTTCACGCGAATGTTTTTGCAGTTCCCGGGCTGCCATTTGAGTCTGCCGGTAGAAATAGCCGCCAAGAAGGGTAATAATCAAAACAAAAATAAAAAGATTTGTTCGCCAGCTGGGATACAATTTC
>DQTH01000187.1 GCA_015662865.1 Desulfocapsa sulfexigens | reverse complement strand
CGTTAATATGTCATTATTTTAATTGGTTGGCTATGTTTTCTATTGTGTTTTGGTCAACCCCGAAACTTGAGTAATTATTTAAACAACGGACAGATTCTGTCTGTCCGTTGTTCATCCCATTATCATGCTTAAACGCACCCATTTTAAGCCTTCCCCTCTGCCATACCTGCTTGTTGCGCCCCAGATAATTATAACCGTTGTGTTTTTTATCTGGCCGGCGAGTCAGGCAGTTTACCAGTCATTGCTTCTGGAGGATCCATTCGGGCTGAAGACAGAATTCATCTGGTTTGAAAATTATGTTCAACTTTTCACCGATGATATTTATTTCAGTACCTTTCTTCGAACCATAATTTTTTCTTCGCTGGTTGCATTTTCGTCCCTGGCCATTGCTCTTATCCTTGCAGCAATGGCTGATCATGTTGTGCGGGGAACAACAGTTTACAGAACCCTTCTCATCTGGCCCTATGCCGTGGCACCGGTTGTGGCCGGAACAATCTGGATGTTCATCTTTGACCCCACACTCGGGATTGTATCCTATGGGCTCCGGTATCTGGGATATGACTGGAATCATCGCCTGGATGGAAACCAGGCTATGCTGCTCATTGTCCTTGCTGCAACATGGAAACAGATCAGTTATAATTTTCTCTTTTTTCTTGCCGGGATGCAGGCAATACCGAAATCGTTGATTGAAGCAGCAGCAATTGACGGTGCCGGTCCGGCCCGAAGATTCTGGACCATTATCTTTCCCCTTATTTCTCCAACAACTTTTTTTCTGATGGTAATGAATATCGTTTATGCATTTTTTGATACCTTCGGGATAGTTCATGCAGTGACAAAGGGTGGACCAGCAAAGGCTACAGAGATCCTGGTCTACAAGGTTTATAATGATGGCTTTATTGGCCTTGACCTTGGGGGATCAGCGGCTCAGTCAGTTATCCTCATGATTATTGTCATCTCCCTGACAGTCATACAGTTTCGATACATAGAAAGAAAAGTGGAGTATTGACAGGCTATGATTGAAAAACGTCCTTTTATCACCTGGTTCAGCCATGCTGTTCTGCTTCTGGGGGTTGCACTGGTAGCATTCCCCATCTGGATAACCTTTGTGGGGGCAAGCCATGATGCTGTGAGAATGACTCAGGTTCCACTGCCCCTGCTTCCCGGCGACCAGTTCTTTGTCAACCTGAAGGCCGCTTTTGTACAGGGAGTTGGCAATGCCAAAGAACAGTCAGTTGGCCTGATGATGTTCAACAGTCTGATCATGGCCATGATGATTGCGGTGGGTAAGATCACCATCTCTCTTCTTTCCGCTTTTGCCATTGTTTACTTCAGGTTCCCGTTTCGTATGATGTTTTTCTGGATGATCTTCATCACTCTCATGCTGCCGGTGGAAGTGCGTATCCTGCCAACCTTTGAGGTTGTGGCCAATCTTGGAATGTTGAATAATTACTGGGGACTCACTGTGCCGCTTATTGCCTCAGCTACGGCCACCTTTATGTTCCGGCAGGCTTTTTTAACGGTTCCGGATGAATTGCTGGAAGCGGCGCGTATAGACGGTGCCGGGCCCATGCGTTTTTTCAAAGATATTTTGCTGCCGGTTTCGCGTACAAATATCGCAGCACTTTTTGTAATCCTCTTTATTTATGGATGGAATCAGTATCTCTGGCCGCTTTTGATCACCACAGATAAAAGTATGTACACCATTGTTATGGGTATCAAACAGATGCTTGAGGCCGCTGAAGAGGCGCCTGAATGGCATTTGATCATGATGACAACCCTGCTTGCCATGATTCCCCCTGTTTGGGTGGTGATCGGAATGCAGAAGCTTTTCATCAAGGGATTAACCGAAACGGAGAAATAGAATGGCCAGGGTGCTTATTGAAAATGTAACCAAGTCATACGGGAAAACCGAAGTTATCCACGGTATTGACACAGTCATTGAAGACGGGGAGTTCATCGTTATCGTCGGCCCTTCCGGCTGCGGAAAATCCACACTCCTGCGGATGATTGCAGGGTTGGAAGAGATCAGCAGTGGTACGATCTCCATTGGTGAACGGGTTGTCAACGACCTTGAACCAAAAGACCGTGATATAGCAATGGTTTTTCAGAATTACGCACTTTATCCGCACATGACGGTTTTTAAGAATATGGCCTATGGCCTAAAGCTTAGAAATTTCAGTAAAAATGATATCAAACAGCGGGTGGATCAGGCTGCTAAACTCCTGCAGCTTGAAGATCTTCTGGAACGCAAACCACGTCAGCTTTCCGGCGGTCAACGTCAACGGGTTGCCATGGGGCGCTGTATTGTCAGAGAACCAAAAGTTTTCCTGTTTGATGAGCCACTGAGCAATTTGGATGCAAAATTGCGCGTTCAGATGCGTCTTGAACTGCGTAACCTGCATAAACGATTAAAGGTTACAAGTATCTATGTGACCCATGATCAGGTGGAAGCCATGACTCTGGGTGATAGGCTGGTGGTCATAAATGATGGTTACGCAGAGCAGATAGGCTCCCCGATTGATCTTTATGAACGGCCTGCCACCAAGTTTGTGGCAGGATTTTTAGGCTCGCCTTCCATGAATTTTATAGATGCCCGTATCAGTGCTGATGGCAGGATGGCCGAACTGCCAGGAACGTTCAGCCTGGCTCTTGGTTCTGATGTTACTGTTGGACAGGAGGGGAGGGCTGTAACCATCGGTATCCGGCCGGAACATTTTTCTCTTGCAGAAGAGGAACAATCAGCATTTTCACTCAAGATAGATCATGCAGAGTTTCACGGGGCTGATACCATTATATATGGTCGTATAGCAGATAATGACAGGCTTCTCACTGTGCGCCTGCCGCACAGGCATGAGATTAATTTAGAAAAGCATTTGTTTCTGGCTGTAGCACCGGAACATATCCATTTTTTTGATCAGAAAACCGGCAAACGTATCTAATTTACGACAATTTGTTTTGTATCTCATACAACAGAAGATGAAAAGCCAACTGCAGCTGCACGGTAGAAAGGACGATATCGCAGTTGGCTTTGAGAGCTTAGCCGGAAAGATTTTTCCTGCCAGACGTGTTGATAATTGTAGGACAACTATTTCTTCAATAAATCACGTATCTCTGCAAGCAGAACCTCTTCATTTGTGGGCTCGGGAGCTTCTTCGGGTGCCTCTTCTTCTTTACGTTTGAGAGAGTTGATTCCTTTAACTGCAATAAAGATGGCGAAAGCGATAATTGTAAAATCTAAAATTGTCGTTACAAATTTACCGTAGCTAATTGCTACAGCAGGTGTGTCTCCAACTGCTTTCTGCAGGATGAACGCCAGATCCGAGAAGTCAACTCCTCCCATCAGCATTCCAATCGGCGGCATAATCACATCTTCGACAAAGGATGAGACGATTTTACCGAATGCACCACCAATGATGATACCGACAGCCATGTCGACAACATTTCCTTTTATTGCAAATTCCTTAAATTCAGACATCATTCCCATAAGCTTACCTCCTCTTTTGTTGTAAGTACGGGGTAACTTCTTTGCTGAATGATAGTAGTTACCCCTATCAAATTCAGCATAACTGACTAACATTTAAAGTGAACAGGAAAAGGCAGCTTTACTTTTTGTTAACAATGAGGAGTGAGGGATGTTCTTGCGTATTATGAAAACTTGTGGGTTGGATGTGTAATTCTTCTCGCTGAAATCCATCATAAGAAACAAATTTCAATGGAAGTGACTGATTTTGACGTCAGGATTCCTGAGTTTTGGGGAGTGTTATGCAAAACTTTGCGCCTGACTCAGTTCGAGAAATAAGGCTGATCGAACCGCCATGTTTTTCGACAACCTGTTTTACAAAATTCAAACCAAGACCGAATCCGTCCTGCTCCGGGGTCTTCTGGCCGCGATTAAATTTATTGAATATTTCCTCTTGTGAGTCAGCAGGGATTCCTGGTCCCTGATCACTTACGCAGATAATAAATTGCTCTGTTTCTTCCACAAGGCTTGTTGTGACTTGTGTGTTTTCAGGGCTGAATTTGATCGCATTGTCCAGTAGATTAATCAATGCCTGGAGGAGGAGATTGAAATCTCCCACCAGGGGAGTCGTCTGGTAAGGCGTTTCCTGTTTAATGGTGATGGCTTTTTTCTCTGCTGAAATGGAGACCGCTTTTGTGGCTTCTCGAACCAATTTGACAAGGGTCATCGGGAATCTCTTAAGTTGCCGACTGCCGTGCTCAAGGCGCGTTATATCAAGGAAATCTTCGATGAGTCTATTCAGACGCATTGCCTGGGAACATATTTCTTTAGCGTACTCTTTTTCAGAATTCTGCAGGCTGTCAGTGAGAATTTCGCCATATCCCAGGATTGCTGTTAATGGTAATTTCAACTCATGGGATACAATGGAGACAATTTCATCTTTGAGCCGTTCAAGTTCCTTGATTTCGGTAACATCAGTTACCACGGCAAGAACACCGTTAAATTCAATGTTTGCAACTTCAACAGGATTCATATTGACACGATAATATCTTGTGCGTCCAAGTAGTGTCATTCCAATGTCCACCGGTGATGCCTGTCCACCTTCCAGCAGTGTGTCAAAATCAAATTGGGTCTGCTCTCCCTGGGCATGGTTTTCTTCTATCAGATGGAGAAAATGAGAAAGATCGGGCAAAGCTCCTTGTCCTGAAAAATGTCTGTTCCAGAAAGTGTGAAACATGGTGTTTGCAATGATAACAAGCCCGCTGGTTTTGTCCCATAAAATCAGGGGAGGCAATTCTTCCCTTAGAAGGTTTTCAATAAAATGATGCTGGAGCCCCATCACATTGACACTTGCATGCAGTTGCGAGATATGCTGCCTGATCCCGCTCTTGGATGGAACAGTTTCAAGGTTGAAAAATTGGGTGGGAATATTGGTATACACCTGTTGGAGTTGTGTTGCCAGTTGGCGGTCAAGCCTTTTCAGCTCATGGAGCAGTTCTCTGGCAGTCCAGATTCTTTCAATGGCAAGATGGGCAAGAAAGGTCAGGGTCAGGAAAATGATGAGTGGAACAGGGTTCAAAAAGATATGTAGACGGAAAAGGCTATAAGAAATGAACGTAAACAAAAGAACAAAAGTCAGGTTAATAATCAGATTACTTTTCTCATTCATCCAGGGCCAGACGAAAATACAGAGCAATACTATGGTGCCAATACTCATCCAGGAAAAAAGTGTGAGTTGCCGAAAGTGGCTGTTATCAAGGATATTATTAAAAATAGTCGCCTGAATTTCTACTCCGGGAGTCGGACGATTTTTGCTGAATGGGGTGATATGGGAATCTCCAATACCAAGCGCCTGAGCACCAACCAGTATAAATCGGTCCTTAAAAAAGTCTGCTGGGATGTCTCCCCGGAGTACGTCCACATAAGAGAGATACAAGAAAGTGTTTTCCGGCCCATAGTAGTTGATGAGAATTGACTTGTCAGAAGCAGTGAGATCAGTTTTAAGGCCTGCCCCCTGCAGCATGGAAAGGGCAAATGCAGGCAGCGGAAGTTGCTTTTCATTGATGAAGGTTTTTGCTCTGCGGACAACACCATCCCGACCGAGGATGATTTCGATGTGGCCTGTGGAACTGCTATTAGCAAGTATAGGAGTTGGGTTGAGAACCTGATGTTGATAGCTGCGGGCTGAGGCAAGAACAACGGGTGGTGATGTTTGAAGCGCCGCCTCCATCAACTGATCCTGATCAGTGGCTTCACTGAAAAGAAAGTCAAAACCGATAACTTTTGCTTTGTTAAGTCTGGCCAGGAGTTCTGCGTGAAAGCGGCGGGGAAAAGGCCAGGCACCCAAAGCCGCAAGGCTCTCTTCATCCACACCGACAATAATAATTTCCTGAGCAGGCTGAACAGGACCACGCTGCAGGAACAGGTTGTCCATTGTCTTATCGGAAAGCACGGTGACAACCCCTCCCATTTGCAGCAATCCAAATATAACGGCAGAAATGGCGAGAATGATCAGTCGGTTAAGCACGCGCTTTACAGTTTCTGTCAGAGAAGAATCAGGGCTACACAGCCAAGGGCTATAAAAAAGTGTTTCAGGCCAAGAGGTTCTGAATCAATGGTCAGGGTTTGCCGTGGAGTCCACGGGCTTTGTTGACCATTTTTCATGATAGATCGGATACGTACATAGTAATCTCCAGAAGCCAGGTAGTTACGGATTTTATAGGATGGTTCTGTCAACTGTTCTGCAGATTCTATTAGCTTCTCAAAGTTTTTATCGTGGGCGATTTCTATTATATAGCTCGCTACCTCAGACGTGGCAGCCCATCGCAGGGTGATGACATCTGTATCAGGACTTACCGGAGCAAAACCTTTCAGTTCAGGCTGCTTCAGTACTTTCCATGAAAGTGGGAGTGAAAAGAGTGTTACAAAGCCGTCTTCTGTAACAAGTTGGGTTCTGACATAATAGGTGCCTGGATCCATTGCCGGTGTTGTAAACACTGGATCTGTTGTTTGTTGTTTTAGAATTGGCGAAGTGAACTCAGGGTTAGTGGCAATTTCCAGGTTGTAAAATTTTGCCAAGTGAGATCCAAGCCACTGAATTTTGATGGTTTGTATAAATGTTTCCAGTCCATTGTCAGGCTTGAGAAGGATTGGGGCTGGCGGATTTGTTCGAATACTCAGGAGTACAGGGCCTGTAGGTGCGCTTTCAAAGCCTTGGTAGTCTATGGCGGTATAAAAGAGATGGTATTTTCCATCATCCAGGGAAGACAATTTGAAATCCTGACCCGGCCCGGTAACCTGTTCGGCAACAGTTGTATTCCCTTCCGGATCAGTGGTAACCCTGAGTCGAACGGATTCGATATCAGCCTGAGCAGGGGCATGTAGAATAACCGGCAAAGTGCGGTAAACTTTTTCAAGATTTGGGGGTGTGGGGCTAGGAGGAAGGCTATGCGGTGGTGCCGGTGGCTGATCTTTTTTGACTTTTGAACCTTGTCCTTTGTTCAGTACAATCTGTTTGCCAGCGCCATTAAGAGCAACACGACCGGTAAGGGTTTCAACAATGCTTGTTTCAGTATCCACAGCTTTTACACGGAATTCGGTGCCGCGTACACCTGCAATTGTGACAGGTGTTCGCGTTTGAAAATGCTCGTTAGGTTTGAGCTTTTTTTTGAGGATGTGGATGATGTTACCTTTTTCTAAAGAGAATTCAGCCTTAAGATTCCCATCAGTCAGCCGCATGAGGTAGACAAGAGTCATTTCCGATTGCGGTCCTATTCTGGTATGTTTGTGATTCGGATATATCAGGTGAACGAATTCATTGCGTTGTGTCCGGATTGTCTGTCCGGGTACCACTAAGTCACCTTTGTTTAGAATATTTGATTGTGAATCCTCGGTGATAATTCTGGGTGAGCCACTGACAGACGCAACTTTTGCTGAAACAGTTTCTGTAACCAGGAGTGACAGAGGAATCTGAATTGTACTGTTATTGTAAATCAGGTATGGAGGTTTCAGGCGGTTTATTCTAGCAATTGTTTTCCAGTCAGATTCTTTTTTGCAGAACTGCCTGGCAATGGATATGAGATTGGTTCCTTTTTGTATGTGCAATGGCACCAGTGGCTCCGCCTGAACAGCTGGTGAAAGTAAAAAAACTGAAACAAAAGAAATAAAAAGCAGTAAAACGGGAATAGGGACGGCGGTGGGGGCTTGTCTGTTCATTTTATTCTTTGGAAATTACTAAAATTAGGTCAGATTATCATCATGCTCAAGCAGCTTGTAACCGACACCGGAAACCGTGAGAAGTCTAACACCTCCCTTTCCCTTCAGGTCAATTTTTTTGCGGATATTAGCGATATGCACAACAAGCACCTTCGTCTGGCTGGTCGGATTGTACTGAAGTATTTCTTTCAGGAGAGTTTTGTGAGTGACCACCTCATTTTTCTTTTGAGCCAGAAAATAAAGAAGGTCGAACTCTGTTTTAGTAAGAGTAGGTGAGGGTATTCCGAGTAGACCAGCTTCTCTGGTCACTGGATTGAGAGAGAGTTCATTGATTGTGATTGTCTGGAGTTTATCCGGCTCGTTTGAATTGTTTGCACGCCGCAGGACAGCTTGCACACGCATGAGCAGTTCTGTTGGACTGAAAGGTTTGGTAACATAATCATCCGCTCCATGTTCGAATCCGGAGATCCGTTCTTCCACGCTGCTTTTTTCAGTGAGAAGGATGACCGGAACAGTCTTGCCTTCAGACCGTAGTTTATCCAGTACGGAGAAACCATCCATGAACGGCAGCACGATATCGAGAACGATGATATCCGGATTGAACGAGGCAACCAGTGGTATAGCCTGCTTTCCATCCCTTGCAATGGCTGTTGTCATTCCCTGTGAAGTAAAAAAAAGCTCCAGCATGTCTCCAACACTGGGGTCATCTTCAACGATCAACAGGTTTATTGATTGTTCATTGGGCATGGTTAAATAATTGATGTTAAGTTAAAAATCATTTGAATACTATAATGCAGCACTTAGTGAGAAAATGCAAGAAAAACCAAACAATAGCATGAAATTACAGTGGATTAGTTGTCTGCATCTTCACGTTGTGCTGCTCATTGTCCTGAGTGGCGATAAAGCACTTGAGCTTACTGCATAAAATAGTACCAATTATTGTAAAGTCAGGATCTGATTAGCCTGAAAAGTATAGTATTTGTTAAATATTTACCAGGATTGCTTGAATCACTGTTGGAAATCAATATAATAATAAGAGGCATTTGTATGATTATCCTGATCCATCTCAATTGAACTTTAACCACTGGCAACAAATCAGGTTGAGCGGTTTTTTGTAAACCTGTCAAGAAATGATGAAACGTCCTGTTATCCTTTTTATAGATGATGACCCCGTAATTCAGAAACTGCTGAGCACTCATATGCAACGCAGTAAGTTTACGACTCTGCATGCGTTGAGCGGTCAGAGTGCTCTGGAAATTGTTGATGACAATCAAGTAGATTTGATTGTTCTCGATATTGATATGCCTCAGATGGATGGCTTTCAGACTTTACAGAACTTACGAAAAAAGGGGAATAATATTCCGGTCATTTTTCTGAGTTGCCTGGATGGTGAGAACCTGAAAACAAAGGGTCTTGAGCTGGGTGCTGATGATTATATTGTTAAACCATGCAGTATTGCCGAACTGACTGCCCGCATTGACGCGGTTCTCAGAAGGACAAGACCCACAGGTTTGAGTAAAGGTGAAATTACGGGAAACACAGACATTTTTTCTCTTTCAGATATTCTTCAAATGCTGGTTCTTACTGAGAGAAATGCAACCATCACTCTTGATGACATAGAAGGTGGTCTTGTTGTACGTGATGGCAAAATAGTGGCGGCGCGCCAAGGCGGATTCAGAGGTTTGGAAGGAATCCGGCGGCTTTTTCTTCTGGAATCCGGCGCTTTTATTCTTCGCTATGATGTATTACCCAAGATTTCAGGGAAATTTGAAAAGAATATCAGCAATCTCTTGCTGGAAGTCAATCTCTGGGTAGATGAAATGAGAGAAGCAATGCAGTC
This sequence comes from Desulfocapsa sulfexigens, assembly GCA_015662865.1. Classification (GTDB taxonomy): domain Bacteria; phylum Desulfobacterota; class Desulfobulbia; order Desulfobulbales; family Desulfocapsaceae; genus Desulfocapsa; species Desulfocapsa sulfexigens_B. The sequence continues at coordinate 363 of DQTH01000187.1, read as the reverse complement.
ATTGGGTGGCGAGGATGCCATGCTGAAACTGCAACCATCCCCTTCCGACAATGCTGATTTTGAGGCTTTGCGGGAATCTTTCCCCATGTCAATCGTTGGTCTGGTGACTTTGCTGAAAGGTGATATCAAGGAAAGTCTTTCTCTTGTAAAGCAGGCACTTGAGAAGAAAGTCCTTACTGTGATGGATTCGTAAGCCCCGTAAAAAATCAGGAATGATATTCGAACCCATCACAAGCAATAACAAATTCTGATTACGTACAAACCTCAGTCATTTTGTTTGTCATTCCCGCGGAGGCGGGAATCCAGAGGGCTGGCACGAAACTGGATCCCCGCCTCCGCGGGGATGACACCGCCACGATCACT
>DQTH01000171.1 GCA_015662865.1 Desulfocapsa sulfexigens | reverse complement strand
CGAATCTTCACCATTGAAATTCACGGCCAAACTGCAAATTCTGCCAGGGACAGGCGTGATTTGCTGGCAAAAGATTTAGCTACTTCCCTGGGAGTTCAGACTTATCCTGATTCACAGGGTATGCTGGCAGTTCAATTACCCGGTGGCCTTCCTCTGGTCCAAGGTAATATGGCAATGGAGATCGAAGGTGTCCAGAATGGTTCTGATATGGATCTTGTTCTCCATGCCGGTGGTGTTACCCGCCCCATCCAATCTCACAATCTTGGTGGAGAATTTGAAGGTCTTGTGAACATCCGAGATCAGTTTATTCCATCCATCAAAAATGATCTCGACCGGCTCGCTTATGAATTAACTGAGTCTGTCAATACAGCCCATGCAGCTGGTGCTGGACTGGATTCGGTTTCCGGACGTAATTTTTTCTCAGCTCCTAACCCTGTTCCACCACCACCTGCTTCTGACCCGTGGCTTGATGCAGCAAGAAATATTTCGGTAGCTATTACTGATTCAAACCATATAGCAGCAGCGAATGCTCCTGTCCCCCCTGACACAGTGGCCCCTGGTGACAACAGAAATTCCCTGGTTATTTCGAATATAGGTGAAGATTTCCTGATCGATGGAAAAGATAATTTCGGCGCCTATTACGGTAAATTGACGGCCAGAATCGGGGTTGAAGCAAATCAGAACAGGCTTGCAGTTGGTGGCGCTGAAGATGCCATGAATCAACTGCAAAACATTCGTGATGGACTCTCCGGGGTCTCACTGGATGAAGAAATGATCAATCTCATTCAATATCAGAGAGGGTTTGAATCATCTGCCAAATTTCTCGCAACAATTGATGAGATGATGGGTTCACTGATGGACCTTAAACGATAGCTGATTTATCAGGAGAGCAGTTATGAAAGCCACTGAAGGTACAACGTATCGTATGCTCCAGACCAATCTTGGTCGTGTCTCCACACGTCTGGAAGATTTACGTATACAGGGAGCCACAGGAATAAAATTAAACAAACCATCCGATGATCCGTCAGCCATTCGTCCGGTGCTTACCACTCGAACGCAAATCATGCATACCGACAGGTACCTTGAAACCATGGGTGTTACCCTTGATAAAATGGAAGCTACTGATGGGCATCTGAACCATGTGGAAAACATTCTGCAACGCGTAAAAGAAATATCCATCAATGCTGTCAACGGTGCCATGAGCACTGAAGATCTTGCAACTTTTGCTGATGAAGTCTCTTTTATGAAGGATGAGCTGCTTGATGCTGCCAATGCACAGGTTGATGGGAAGTACATCTTTTCCGGATATGCAGAAAACACAAAACCTTTTATAGAAAATCCAAACTACAACCCCAACCCGCCGGTTGATCCGCTCAACCCCAATCCACCATACGACCCAGCTGATTCCACAACCTGGCGATACCTGTATGTCGGCGACCCAAACCCGACGGAACTTGAGATCACCCCAGGTGAATATCTGGAAGCGAATCTTACCGGAAATGATCTTTTTTTGGGAATCAGTAATAGTACAATGCAGGCAGGTGGCCCGACGCCTCCCGCTGTTTACGCTTCCGACCCTGACCGAATTGATATATTCAGTGTACTTACCCGTACTGAAGAAGCCCTGAGAGGTGGAAATATTGATGATCCACTTGGAGCCGGTGGCGGCCTTCAAGCCAATATCGACAATCTGGAAACTGCTGCAAATCAGAACAGACGCCTTCGCAGTCAACTCGGCACCAGAGCCGCTCGTGTTGACACAGCTTTACTACACCAGGAAGATGTAAAAATTGATTTGCAGCAGATACTTTCAAGATATCAGGATGCAGATGCAATTGAAACATTTAATGAGATCGTTCAACAGGAAACTGCATTGCAGGCGGCATTAAGTATAACATCCAAAGTATCACAGATATCAATTCTTGATTATTTATAGCATCTTACAGGATATTTCTCTGCTTTTATCAAAAAAGATATTTTCATAAGGTACTAACACCCTTTTGTGGGTGTTAGTGAATATTGCTCACTATTTGACAATCCTTTATTTTCAGCATAACATACTATATAATTCATTATTAATTTAATATGTTACGCAACATTTACCTTGGAGCGACCAATGCTCGTATTAACCCGTAAAGCCGGTGAAGGAATTGTCATCGGAGATGATATAACAATTAAAGTCATAGAGATGAAAGGAGGCGGTGTTCGAATTGGAATAGACGCCCCAAAAAATCGGAAGATTTATAGACAGGAGGTCTATGACCGTATAATTCAGGAAAACCGCGAAGCAGTACAGTGGAATATGGTCGATCTCGATTCTTTGAGCAGCAACCTTTCAACCAGGAAAAAAGAGGAATGAAAACTATTAAAACACGATTCGGTCAAGTTGAGTACAACCCTGACAATCTACTGCACTTTCCAGCGGGAATGATCGGTTTCCCCAATTTACATAACTTCATAGTCATGCCCAATAAAAAAGAGGGCCCGTTATTCTGGATTCAAAGCATTGATGATCCTGATATTGCCTTTGTTTTAACTGACCCAAGTAACTTTTTTTTAGACTATAAGGTAGAACCTGACGAAACAGAAAAGAACTATCTTAATATTTCTGCTGATGAGGAATGTTTTGTCCTGTCAGTGGTCACTGTACCACCGGATCAAAAGATAACGTTAAACCTTACGGCACCTATTCTTTTTTCGCCCAAAACAAACCGTGCCATACAGGTTATTCTGGAAAACAGTGACTATAACTCAAAGACTCCCCTGCCCAGTTGAATCTAACACCCCACTAGTGGGTATAAGTGCCTTATGAGAATATTTTCTTTGATAAAAACAGGTAAGCGTAGACTCAGAGAAAATATTCTTTAGGGTACTAAATTTCTGAATTTTTTAGAAGCGCCAGAACAGCCGGGTTGCACTGCACTCGGCTGTTTTCATTTTGCACCTTTCCCTCCAGTTTTAATCAATATTTTCCTGCCTTCCAGCGTATTACTGACTTCCCAAGATCCGTGGCTTGAACCAGGCTACCCGTAATGCAGATACGCTTTAGGCAAGTGGGACTTGTGAGTCTTTCGGTCACTAACCCACTGGGTAACACTTACCAATTTCATCCCTGTGAAGGGAATCCCAGTTAGCAGCTCTTTACGCCCTTTCATGTTATGAAAAAGAATAAATTTACGAATCCAATCGCAGTATGTACGTTCCGTATGAATGGAATAATGGTGAAGACGCATAAACTCATGCACTTCTGTCAAAATCTTTTTCTTTTTCTCT
>DQTH01000135.1 GCA_015662865.1 Desulfocapsa sulfexigens | reverse complement strand
TCTGATTACGTATGAAACTCAGCCAACTTCATATGGTGAAGACATAAGGAATTGGTAAAACAAAAGAATTACAAGTGATCGTGGCGGTGTCATCCCCGCGGAGGCGGGGATCCAGTTTCGTGCCAGCCCTCTGGATTCCCGACTCCACGGGAATGACAAACAAAATGGCTGAGTTTTGTACGTAATCAGCAACATTATTGAATGAGTCTCAATTTTTCTTCCTGATCATGGGTAATAAGCGGAGTGAGAATATCTTCCAGCTTTCCTGCCATAACAGCTTCAAGTTTATAGAGGGTCAGGTTAATTCTGTGATCAGTAATTCTTCCCTGCGGGAAATTATAGGTTCGAATACGTTCACTTCGGTCACCACTCCCGACTTGACTTTTCCGATCTTTTGAAATGCGATCGTGGTGCTCCTGTTCCATTTTATCAAGGAGACGTGCACGAAGAACAGTTAGAGCCTTTGCTTTATTTTTATGTTGAGACTTTTCATCCTGACATGTAACAACCAACCCCGTAGGCAGATGTGTTATTCGAACGGCTGAGTCTGTTGTGTTAACAGACTGTCCGCCAGGACCGGATGCTCGATAAACATCAAACTTCAGTTCGTTCATATCGATATTCAGTTCAACTTCATCAGCCTCGGGCAGAATGGCAACAGTAACAGCTGAGGTATGAATACGTCCCTGGGTCTCAGTTTCTGGAACACGCTGCACTCGATGCACTCCACTTTCATATTTCAGCCGGGAATACACGGAAGTTCCGCTGATCAATGCTATAATTTCTTTAAATCCGCCAATTCCAAGGGAACTGGAACTCATAATCTCAACCTTCCATCCCTGGGATTCCGCATAACGGGAATACATTCGGAAAAGATCGGCGACAAAAAGAGCAGCCTCGTCACCGCCTGTCCCAGCTCTGATTTCAAGAAAAGTATTCCGATCATCGTTTGGATCTTTTGGCAGAAGCAGAAGCATTATATCCTGCTCAAGTTCCTTTTCCCTGGCAAGAAGCTCTTCTATCTCTTCTCGAGCCAGTTCCATCAACTCGTGATCGTCATCGCCTTCCTGCAAAAGTTCACGATTTTCTGCGATATCTTCAACAACGGATTCAAGTTCATCATAAAGAGTTTGCAGTTTGGAAAAATGAGCATGTTCCCGGGCAACCTTCTGGTATGACTTCTGGTCAGCAATAAGAGATGGGTCAGAAAGTCTTCCTTCAAGGTGAGATATCTTCTCATCAAGGTCTGTAAGTTTATCTATCATGAAGAACCACCGGGAAAGAATCAGGGGATACTAAAACAGAAAATCCACAACCAGTACGGTACAGGTTGTGGATGAAAAAAAAAAGCTAACTGGCAAAATAGCCAGGAGTGCATTCTAATTACCTATCTGGACTTTGCGTAATAGAAAACCTATACGATAAAGTCCAGACAGGTAATTAGAAGGTGCTCCTGACCATTTTGGATTATTTTTTGTTTTCGAAGTGCTTGGCGTAACGTTTCTTAAATTTCTCGATTCGTCCGGCAGTATCGATCAGTTTCTGTTTTCCGGTGAAAAAAGGATGACAGGCAGAACAGATCTCCACAGTCATCTCTGTATTAACAGAACCAAGCTCAACTTCATTACCACAACCGCAAACGGCTGTAATTTTATGATATTCAGGATGTATATCGTTTCTCATGATCTTCGTACCTCAAAAAAATAAGTGCCTTATCAGGTCACATTCAACTTTTAGTGCCTTACGCAATATAAGCAGCAATAAAAACAATCTATTATGAATTTTATTTTAAATCAAAATGTTACAGACACCCACAAGGCACTTATACCCCCTTGCGGGGTGTTAGCATTACAAAAGGCATAAAACATAACAAATCAGCCAGAGATTTCAACTAAAAAAGGACTTTTAACAGATTAGCCCATTAAACAAAATCACCCAAGCCATTAAGAGTTCATGGAGTCAAAAAACTCAGCATTGGTCTTATGCTGTTTCAGTTTATCAATAAGAAATTCCATACCGTTGGCAGGGTTCATGGAAGCAAGCAGCTTACGGAGGATCCAAACACGGTTAAGAACATCACTTCCCAGAAGAAGGTCTTCTTTACGGGTGCCTGATTTTTTCACATCAATAGCAGGATAAATACGTCTGTCGGACATTTTACGATCAAGGACAACTTCCATATTACCGGTTCCCTTGAATTCTTCAAAAATGACTTCATCCATTCGGCTACCGGTTTCAATTAGTGCAGAGGCGATAATGGTAAGACTTCCCCCTTCCTCTATATTTCTTGCTGCTCCAAAAAAGCGTTTGGGACGATGAAGAGCATTTGCCTCAACACCACCGGAAAGAATTTTTCCACTGGCCGGTGTCACAGTATTATAGGCCCTGGCAAGACGGGTAATGGAGTCCAGAAGAATAACCACATCCTTCTTATGTTCTACAAGTCGCTTTGCCTTTTCAATGACCATCTCAGCCACCTGAATATGCCGTTGAGGGGGTTCATCAAAAGTGGAACTGACCACTTCTGCAGTCTTTACTGTCCGCTTCATTTCAGTGACCTCTTCCGGTCGCTCATCAATCAGTAAAACAATGAGATATGCTTCCTTGTGGTTTAAGGCAATGGCATTGGCAAGTTTTTGAATAAGAATTGTTTTTCCTGTTCTTGGTGGAGCAACAATCAAGCCACGCTGGCCTTTTCCGAGGGGACACATCATTTCCATAAGACGCATGGAGTAGTTATCGGGTTCCCCTTCCAGGAAAAACTTTTCATCGGGATGTAATGGAGTCAAGTTACCGAAAACAGTTTTTTTCTTGGCCGCTTCCGGAGAATCAAAGTTAATAGCTTCTACTTTGAGAAGAGCAAAATAACGTTCACCGTCTTTAGGCGCTCTCACCAGACCTTCTATGGTATCACCAGTTCGCAGGCCAAGACGGCGTATCTGGGAAGGAGAAACATAAATATCATCAGGGCCGGGAAGGTAATTATAATCCGGTGCACGCAAAAAGCCGAATCCGTCAGGAAGGATTTCCAGTACGCCACTCCCCCGCATTTGCCCGTCTTTATCCGCCTGAGCCTGAAGAATTGCAAAAATCAATTCCTGCTTACGCAAGGTGTTAACACCTTCCACCTTGAGTTTACGACCCAGTTGAACGAGGTCGACAATTTTTTTTAGTTTTAATTCAGCCAAATTCATTTAATTCTGTTCTCCATTGTATGGGCTGTATGACGGGGCAGCAAATAGGTTAATAGTCTAAAGAGTATCTAAAATAATTAAGATTTTCGTTCAATATCGAGGCATGTAAAAAAATTTGCCGCAGGCATATACTTGATATTCCGATGATAAAATCCTGAGCATAACGAAGAGATTGGGCGAAAAGACAATTTTTCAAGGTGCCTATAATTCCTTGCCAGATGAGACATCTGATCAATTTCTAAATAATTTAACTGGGGTGTGCATATAACTCCAGCACATACCACATATTGTGGTCACTCGTTA
>DQTH01000191.1 GCA_015662865.1 Desulfocapsa sulfexigens | reverse complement strand
CAGATGACGCTCGCATTAAGCTAAAGCGACTTTATCCGAAACTTTAAATTATACTGTGTACTAGCACCATGCATTTTCCCTCAATTGCCCATGTCATGGGAGTATTGCTCATTGTCACCGGCTGCTCCATGTCACTGCCGATTGCCTGCTCCTATATTTACCACGAGGACGATCTTCTGCCCCTCATCTACTCGGCCATAACCACCATGGCTATTGGGATTCCAGCTTTTCTCTCCTTCAGAAAGAAGAATGAATTAAATATCAAAGACGGCTTTTTTATAGCTGTAACCGGATGGATCGTTGTTTCAGCTTTTTCCGCCATCCCCTTTATGATCCATGGATCGATTCCATCGTTTACTGATGCTTTTTTTGAAATGATCTCAGGGTACACGACCACCGGTGCCACTATCCTCAATGATATCGAAGCAGTACCCCATGGCTTACTGTTCTGGCGAAGCCAGACGCATCTACTGGGTGGAATGGGATTCCTGACCCTTGCAATCATTTTCCTTCCCCATGGTATGGGTGGTCTGCGTCTCTTTCGGGCAGAATCAAGCCCTGGCCAGGTAATCACCAAAGAGAAATTCAAACCCCGCAACCGCGATACCATGGTCAGACTCTGGTGGATCTATATTGCACTCAACCTTATTCAGGTCGTCCTGCTTATCTTTGGCGGAATGCCGCTGTTCGACGCCCTCTGCACTTCTTTTGGAACAGTTTCAACTTCTGGCTATGCAACGAAAAATGCCAGTATTGGCGCTTACAACAGTGCCTATTTTGACTGGGTAATTACTATCTTTATGTTTCTGGGGGGACTAAGTTTCGTCCTGATTTATCAGGTGCTGAAGGGAGACATCAAAGCTCTTAAAGTAAATACGGAACTCAGGTGGTATATCGGATTTCTGATTTTTTTCTGCGGCGCTATCACACTCATCTTGTGGTCAAAAGGAACCTACGCCAGCATCCTTGATGCGCTCAGATATGGAACATTCCAGGTTATGTCCCTCCTCACAACCACTGGGTTTGGAACTGCCGATTATGACCTATGGCCCCATTCTGCCCAGATGCTGTTGTATATGGTCTGTTTTATCGGAGCATGTGCCGGTTCAACAACCTCCGGGATTAAAGTCGTTCACTATGTCATCATCTGTAAATATATGTATTCCTCGGTGCGAAAAATTTTCTTCCAGCCTATGGCTGTTGTTTCTCTGAGGCTGAATGGACGCACCATTGATGATGACATTATAAGCCTGGCACTCTGCTATTTTATCATTAATATTTTCATGGTACTTGTGGGTGGATTCATCATGACGCTCACCGACAACATGGACTATGCATCATCCATGAGTTCGGTCATTTCTGCACTCATGAATATAGGACCCGGGTTTGGAGATGTCGGCCCCACCCATAATTTCGCCTTTATTTCAGATACCGGCAAATGGTTTCTTTCCTGGAATATGCTGGTGGGCCGGCTGGAAATGTTTTCCGCCCTGGTACTGTTTTTCCCCTCATTCTGGGAAAAATGATCAGGTCAGAAACAGCTCCCGAACCTCTTTCAGAGACAGGGAATCGCAGATTACTATGGCCCGGTCTCCGGCATTGACCTGAGTTTCTCCCACTGCTGTTTCCCATTTTCCATCTCGAAAAACAGAGCCGACAATGATGTGTTCAGCCAGTTCACTGTCAAGACTTGCCAGGGATTTTTTGGTAATCAAAGAGTTTGGAGCAGCTATCAAATCAACCACTTCAGCATCAAATCCGTGCATGTGGGAAAGCGACAGCATCTCACTTCTGCGGATAAAGGTGAAAATATCATTTCCAGCAAGAATTTTCTTGTTGATGGCAATATCTGATCCGCTGGTTGATGCCAGAACTACATACTCCTCTTTGTTAACAAGAGAAATAGTCTTTGTTTTGTGCTGAGTCTCCCCTTCTGTCCCGACGATGTGCTTCACCAGCATACAGGTCATGATGTTTGTTTCATTTTCACCCGTTGCCGAAATAAATGTGTCCGTATCGGCAAGGCCAGCAGCATTTAGGACCTCTTTGTCTGAACCATCTCCCAGCAGCACCTCAGTATCCGGCAGCATGGATGATAACTCTGTTGCCCGTTTTTCATCCTTTTCAAGCAGTTTTACCCGCACTGTCTTTCCAAGAAGCTCAGCAATACGACTTCCCACCAGACCACCACCTACAATCATCACCCGAAGACGACGCTGTTTTTTCATACCTGTGAGAGCCATCAATTTGGGTAACTCTTCAGTACCTGCCATAATCATTATTTGATCATGGGGAAGAATCTCAGTTTTTCCGGTGGGGATGATGGTGGTAATGCCCCTTGCTATGGCCACAACCCGAAAGGCAATATCACTGTAGGCCTTTGCAATTTCAATAAGTGTTTTATTGGCAAGCTGGGAGTCATCATCAATCTTTGCTGCCATGGCCTGCATCTTACCAAGGGCAATATCGATAATTTCATCCCCCGACGTCCGCTTAATGAGACGGACAATTTCCTGGGCCGCCAATTCTTCTGGATGGATAAAGAGATCAATTTTCAGATCTTCGGCCTGCAGGAGGGAATCTTTATGACCATATTCAAGTGATCGTACTCTGGCAATTTTCTGTTCTATACCAAACCCGTTGGCAATCAGGGCAGAGAGCATATTCACTGCATCATTGTCAGTGACAGCTATCATGAAATCCATGTCTCCAGCGCCCGCCTCTTCCCAGCATTTTATGGACATGGCAGAACCGGTGATGAGCCGTGCATCAAGATTTTCATCAGCCCTGTTGAGCAGCTGGCTGTCTGATTCAAGGATGGTCACAGCATAGCCTTCATGAACCAGTCGTTTGGCTAGATACAGGCCAATTCCACCCAGACCGAGAATCAGGATGCTTTCTGAAGGTGTACTTCTTTTCCCAAACATATTTCTTCCCTTATCCCTTTAAAGTGTGTCTGAAAGGATACAGTGTTTCAGCTCTATTTATCCTGCGGATAAAAAAGGAATTTACGCCCATTATTCGTTTCCGTCAACTGTTGATATTTTCATGATTCCACCACTTTTCACTTGACGGAAGGCTTTCCCCGCCCTCTCTTCTGGTGTATGATACTAAAAAAATCATTCAACACTAGTACACAACTATGCACTCTTACGATATCGCTGTAATAGGAGCCGGACATGCCGGTTGCGAAGCTGCTCTGGCGGCTGCTCGAATGGGCTGTAAAACACTGGTAACAGTAATCAACGTGGACACCATCGGTGCCATGTCCTGCAATCCTGCCATTGGTGGCCTGGCTAAAGGTCATCTTGTCCGAGAAATTGACGCCCTGGGTGGTGAGATGGCCAAAAACATCGATGCCACATCCATCCAGTTCCGCAGACTCAATACATCCAAAGGCCCTGCCGTGCAATCTTCACGAGCCCAGGCAGACCGGCTGCTCTACAGGCTGCGCATGAAATCCGTGATGGAAGCCCAGGAAAATCTTGAGATCAGACAGACAGTGGTGGATTCTCTGATTGTGGAAAATGGCAGAATCTGCGGCCTTCTAACATCACTTGATGAAAAAATTGAGGTTAAGGCTGTAATTGTAGCAACCGGAACATTTCTGAATGGTCTTACCCATATTGGTCTGAAACACTTTCCGGCAGGCCGCATGGGCGATCCGCCATCAACCAGCCTTTCCAGATGGTTCAATGAAACCGGCTTTACAATGGGCCGTATGAAGACCGGCACTGTACCAAGAATCGATGCACGTTCCATTGACTACTCGGAACTGGAAGAGCAGCATTCTGACCAGCCTCCGGCCTTTTTTTCTTTTTCCAGTAAGGGCGACTACACGCTTCCCCAGCGTCCATGTCATATCACATACACCAATTCTGAGACACATGCGGCAATCCGGGCGGGTATTGATCAGTCGCCCATGTATGCTGGAATTATAGAAGGTGTTGGTGCCAGATACTGTCCTTCCATTGAAGATAAAGTAATGCGCTTTCCGGAAAAAGACAGGCACCAGGTTTTCCTGGAACCTGAAGGACTCAACACAAGCGAGGTTTATCCCAACGGTCTCCCCACCAGCCTGCCGCTGGCAACTCAGCTTGCCATGCTCCATTCCATCAAAGGCCTGGAAAAGGCAACAATTGTACGCCCCGGCTACGCCATTGAATATGATTATATTGACCCCCTGGAACTCAAACCCAGCCTTGAAACCAAGCGTGTGGGCAGCCTGTTTCTGGCTGGCCAGATCAACGGCACATCAGGTTATGAAGAGGCGGCGGCCCAGGGCCTGATGGCAGCAATCAATGCAGTCCAGTTAATCCGTCACAAAGATCCTCTTATTCTCAGCCGCGCCCAGGCCTATATCGGTGTTCTCATAGATGATCTTGTCACCTGCGGCACCAAAGAGCCATACCGGCTGTTCACCTCACGTGCAGAATATCGTCTCCTGCTCCGTGAAGACAATGCAGACAGCAGATTATGCAGGATTGGCCATGAAATCGGCCTGCTATCAGAAGAAGACTATCAGAGATTTTTAACAAAGCAATCCAGTCTTGAGCAGGGTGTGACTTTGCTGGAATCAATTAATGTGAAACCAAATGAGGCAACAAATAAAATTCTTATAACAGAAGGTTCAGTTGCCTTGAAACAAAAATGCAAGTTGTCTGATCTAATACGCAGACCTGAATTGTCGCTGGCCCAAATCAGCCTGCTCCCCACAGACCCGCCGGAAGGACAAAGCAAAATCAAGCAGCTTCTGGAATCGAACGTGCGGGACGAGATTCAGCTTCAGCTGAAGTTTCAGGGTTATCTGAAACGTCAGGAAGAGCAGGTTGCCCGCTTCAAAAAGATGGAAGAGGTCGAGCTTCCTGAGGAAATTGATTACAAAACCTTGTCCGGTCTTTCCAATGAAGTTGTTGAAAAACTCGGCAAGGTGCGCCCCCGCTCCCTTGGTCAGGCATCCAGAATCTCAGGTATTACTCCTGCAGCCATTTCTGTTCTCCAGGTCCATCTTAAAAAACTTCAGGGACAGAAAAAGAAATGATGACATTCCCAAACATTGACCCTGTAATATTTGGCATCGGTCCTCTGCAGGTTCGCTGGTATGGACTCATGTATGTTCTTGGGTTTACTGCCAGTTACTTCCTTGTCCTGAAACAGATACGTGATTTCTCATACAGAGCACTGGAACCCTGTTTTGAAAACCTCAATCTTGTTCTGATCATCTCCGTGGTAATCGGTGGACGCCTGGGATATGTCCTTTTTTATAATTTTTCCTACTTCCTGCAACATCCCCAGGAAATTCCAGCCACCTGGACTGGAGGCATGTCTTTTCACGGAGCGTGTATCGGCTGTCTTGTTGGAGGCTATCTGTATACAAAAAAGAACAAACTAAATTTCTGGAAATGTGCAGATATCTACGCGGTGACAATTCCCGTTGGTTTAGGGCTTGGACGGATTGGAAATTTTATCAACGGCGAGTTATTCGGCAGGACATCTTCGGTTCCCTGGGCAATGGTATTTCCGGGTGGTGGCCCCCAACCGAGACACCCATCCCAACTCTATGAAATGGTTCTGGAGGGAATTCTGCTCTTTACACTACTCTGGGTATTAAAAGGAATACCCTGGAAAAAAAACAAAAACTGGCCGCATGGCAGCATGCTCAGCCTCTTTCTCATCGGCTATGGCTGTTTTCGTATTTTTGTGGAGCTGTTCCGGGAACCTGATCAACACATTGGATTTCTGATGGGATCCATGACAAGAGGGCAGCTTCTCAGTGGATTAATGGTGCTTGGCGGGATGCTGCTTTGGAAAGTACTAAAAACGCGGCAAACTTGAATTTTATATTTACTGGGGTATGCATATAACTCCAGCACATACCACATATTGTGGTCACTCGTTATCGAATGGGTCAAGATTT